>NZ_FMWY01000036.1:0-34438 GCF_900103145.1 Nitrosospira sp. Nsp18
CCCCCGAGACCGACCTGAACGAGAGCAAGAAGCAGGGCAAACTGGTCCTCAAACCCGAGAAAAAGGATGAGGACGACGAGGAGGAGGATGAGGAGGAGTGAGCCGGATCGCTTCGGCTGCAGCACTTGACACACCTCATCTATTCACCCGAACCGCTGCTTCCCGTATTCACGCGGGGAGCAGCGGTTTTACTTACATCAAGCAATCGTTCCGGTATTTCCACATGCCGAGACAGGAGTTCGATGGAAGGGTTTGATATCATCTCCCGGTTGGATGGTTATAGCGCTAGTGACAAATGAACTGACAAATAGCTGAAAAATGAGCGGTCAACCACCGGATTCAGGTTGAATGGCGGAAAGGATTGCCGCATCCTTCTGGCACTGTTCCGATGTGTCACGAAACTGTAATATACCCATCGTAATATGTAGCCCTGCCCAAGAACGTTCCTTTTAAAATGCAGTTGCCTGCTACAGCACACCCTCCCAACGAAATCACCCATTCCAAAAGACTCGGCTATAGCTATCGCCGTCATCTGGGTGAGCGTTTTATTGAAGCGCTGCTGTTCCTGATGGCATTTGTCTCGGTCGCGATTACCATTGCCATCGTGGTGATGCTGGTGAAGGAGTCGTTCGTGTTTTTCGAACATGTTCCGCTTTGGCAATTTCTGACCGATACCCAATGGACCCCACTGTTCGATGATGCGCACTACGGCATCCTCCCGCTCATATCCGGTACTGTAGTCAGTTCCGCCGTAGCGCTCCTGGTTGCCATCCCCCTGGGCACTATCACCGCCATATATCTTTCCGAATTTGCGCCTTTCGCCGTGCGTGAAGTTGCCAAACCATTTCTCGAGTTGCTGGGCGGCGTTCCAACTGTCGTGTATGGTTATTTCGCATTACTATTTGTAACTCCCCTGCTGCAGAAGATTTTTCCGGATTTGCCTGGTTTCAGTCTTCTTTCCGCTGGGTTGGTGATGGGGATCATGATTATCCCCTATGTAAGCTCCATGGCTGAAGATGCGATGCGAGCCGTGCCCATGCATTTGCGGGAAGGCTCTTACGCGATGGGGGCTACAAAATTCCAGACGGCCATAAGGGTAGTGATGCCCGCCGCGTTTTCGGGCATAGCCGCTGCTTATATACTTGGTATCTCCCGCGCTGTGGGGGAAACGATGGTGGTGGCGATAGCTGCGGGCATGCAACCAAATCTCACCTGGAATCCGATGGAACCCGCAGCTACCATTACCGCCTACATCGTACAAGTGAGCTTGGGCGACCTGCCCCATGGTAGCATTGGTTATCAAACTATCTTTGCCGCTGGGCTTACATTACTGCTATTGACATTGGCATTCAATATCATTGGGCATGTTCTGCGCAAGCGTTATCGCGAAATATATTAAAATCAAACGCGATTGCTGATCCTATTGCTATTTGACAAAATGACTTTTACCTATCTTTCTAGCTGTTCGGTCGCGGGTCTTTCAGATGAGCACGCTTCGCTCTTTCCTGGAAGCCCTAAATGAGAGACGATAAAGATCTGAGCGAGATTCGCACGATCATTGCGCGCCATAAGCTCTGGGATTTGATTTTCATGATTGTCGGTGTGTTGGCACTGATGATTGCGGTACTCACATTCATGGCGTTATTCGCTCATATGCTTATAGAGGGAATGCCGCGCTTGTCGTGGGATTTTTTTACTTCTTTCCCGTCGCGCCGCCCGGGGTCAGCGGGCATACTTTCTGCCTGGGTCGGCACCATTCTGGTAATGCTGGTGACTGCGATGGCAGCGGTGCCGATGGGTATCGGAGCTGGAATTTATCTGGAAGAGTATGCGTCTAAAAATATCATTACCGAGATCATCGAAATCAACGTTACCAACCTTGCGGGCGTTCCGTCCATTATTTACGGCTTGCTGGCGTTAAGCTTGTTTGTACATCAATTCGGGTTTGGCCAAAGCATTCTTTCAGCCGGCCTCGCGCTGGCGTTATTGATCTTGCCGGTGGTCATCGTGGCGACAAGGGAGGCTATACGCGCTATCCCATTGGTCATCCGGGAGGGTGCTTATGCGCTCGGGGCGACCAAATGGCAGACTGTATCCGATCATCTGCTTCCTTATTCCGCTGCCGGTATTTTAACTGGCGTTATTATCGGCTTGGCTCGTGCTATTGGGGAAACCGCGCCGATCATCACCATTGGGGCGCTGACTTTTATTGCGTTTTTGCCGCCGTCTCCCATTAAAGCTGAATTCCCTTTTCTATCTTTCGAGTGGCTGATGGCCCCATTCACGGTGATGCCCATCCAGATGTTCAATTGGGTCTCCCGGCCTGAAGAAGAGTTTCAGGCCAACGCTGCGGCTGCGGGGCTGGTGCTGGTAGTGATGACTCTTGCCATGAATGCGATAGCCATTTATTTGCGCTATCGTATGCGCAAGAACCTCAAATGGTAGAAAATTCAACGGTCGAGAATCTCGGATTGGATGCGGCGCCTGTTCCGTACAAGTCTGAAGTCAGAAACTTGAGTTTTTATTATGGCGCATTCTCCGCGCTTAAAAACATTAACATGGTGTTGCATGAAAAGCAGGTAACTGCGTTGATCGGCCCATCGGGATGCGGTAAATCCACCTTTCTGCGCTGCTTCAACCGTATGCACGATCTCTACCCCGGCAATCGTTATGTGGGCGATATTATTCTGCATCCGGACAATGTCAATATTCTTTCGCGTAGCGTGGATCCGATTGAAGTACGGATGCGCATCAGCATGGTATTTCAGAAACCCAATCCATTTCCAAAATCCATCTATGAAAATGTTGCGTATGGCTTGCGCGTACGAGGTGTCCGGCAGCGTGCCATACTGGACGAGAAGGTTGAAGAAGCACTGCGCGGCGCCGCGCTTTGGGAGGAAGTAAAAGATCGTTTGAATCAGCTTGCCTACAACCTTTCGGGGGGTCAGCAGCAACGTTTGTGTATTGCCCGGGCGCTTGCAACCGATCCCGAAATCCTGTTGTTCGACGAACCCACTTCTGCACTTGACCCAATTGCCACAGCCAACATAGAAGAGCTCATTGCCGATCTGAAGGATAAGGTTACGATCCTGATCGTGACTCACAATATGCAGCAGGCGGCACGCGTATCGGATTACACTGCTTATATGTATTTAGGCGAGCTCATCGAGTTCGACGTCACTGACACAATTTTCATCAAACCAAAAAACAAACAGACGGAAGATTACATTACCGGACGTTTCGGATAGATTGGGAATGGTTCTGTCAGGCGCTTTTGCCGTATGACAGATAATCTGCAGCCTTGGCGCATATAGGTGAGCTACGGCCACGGCGCGCCCTTATTTTATTCTTTCTGCCTCATCCGTGCTGTTTTCCAAAATTTCGTGCTTTTGTACCCTATGATATTGTTTACCTCGTGATTGACCCCGTATTCATTCACGGGTAACATTCGCAGCTTTCCAGTTCAAAGGCGGTTTCCTATGGCTAGGCGTTCAAAGTTGGTTGTGGGCAACTGGAAAATGCATGGTGGAACGGTGCAAAACCGGAATTTGCTGAATGCGGTGATCGCTGGAACCGCAGGGGTGAGCGGGACCGGTTTGGCCGTGTGCGTACCTTATCCTTATCTGTCGCAGGCACAATCAGTATTGCAGGCGACACATGTTTTCTGGGGCGCCCAGAACGTGAGCCAGTATGATAAGGGCGCTTACACAGGTGAAGTTTCAGCGGCGATGTTGATGGATTTCGGCTGCCGCTACGTAATCGTAGGTCACTCCGAACGGCGTGCCTTGTATGGCGAGGATAACCATACCGTGGCGCTTAAGTTTCGGGCGGCTCAGTCGGTTGGGTTGACACCTGTCTTATGTGTTGGCGAAACCCTTGATCAGCGCGAGGCTGCCATTACCGAGCGAGTGGTTGCAGAGCAATTGGATGCGGTGATCGACTTGGTGGGTATCGATGCGCTTGCCAAGTCGGTGCTTGCTTATGAGCCGGTATGGGCTATCGGTACGGGTAAAACGGCTACGCCGGGCCAGGCTCAGGACGTACATTCTTTTATTCGCGATAGAATCGCCGCCAGCAATTCCGAAATGGCCATTGGTTTACAGATTCTTTATGGCGGCAGTGCAAAGGCGAACAATGCGGCTGAGCTGTTCGCCATGCCCGACATTGATGGCGGGCTGATCGGCGGCGCGTCACTTGTCGCCGATGAATTCATAGCCATCTGCCACGCGGCAAAAAATTAACTCATTTTGGAGTAGGCTTTGGAAACACTCATCTGGATACTACACCTCTTGTCGGCTATTAGCGTAGTTGTGCTGGTTCTGCTGCAACACGGAAAGGGCGCCGATATGGGTGCTGCGTTTGGCAGCGGCTCATCTGGAAGTTTGTTTGGCGCCAGCGGTTCAGCAAATTTTCTTAGCAGGACAACCGGTGTGCTGGCTGCGGTTTTTTTTATTACCAGCCTCGGGCTTACCTATCTTTCCAGCCACAAGACCGAAACGGGTGGCGTGATGGATAAAGCGATCCCTGCTCAATCAGTCAAACCGGCTGAGGAGGCTCCGGTAAAGCCCGTGGATGAAGGGACGTCTTCCAAGGCGACCGAAATCCCGGAATAATTTTAATGATGAGCTAATTGAACAATTAGCTAAAATTGGGTTCTAATCAGGTTAAGCTTTAGATTAGCGCCCAAGCAAGCTGCCGACGTGGTGAAATTGGTAGACACGCCGTCTTGAGGGGGCGGTGGCGAAAGCTGTGCGAGTTCGAGTCTCGCCGTCGGCACCATCTGATGTAATGAGACTGAGAGTCAGGCCAGGCATATGAAGGCTACCTGTTCCGGTCCTAACTTTTGATTACACATGCTCGAAAATTACTTTCCCATTCTGCTATTTATTCTGATTGGCCTTGTAGTCGGCATTCTAGCGATGACGCTTGGCTGGTTGTTTGCGCCCAATCGTCCGGACAGCGAGAAACTGTCACCGTATGAATGTGGCTTCGAAGCATTTGAAGATGCACGCATGAAATTCGATGTGCGTTATTATCTCGTGGCCATCCTGTTCATTCTGTTTGATCTGGAGATCGCATTTCTGTTTCCATGGGCGGTGGTATTGAATGAGATTGGGCTATTCGGTTTTATCGCCATGATGGTTTTTCTCGGTATTCTTGTTGTTGGCTTTATTTACGAATGGAACAAGGGTGCGTTGGAGTGGGATTAGATTATGAGCGCTAACAACGGTGCGATGGAAAAGGGTTTTGTTACCACGAGTCTGGACTCGGTTATCAACTGGGGGCGTACTGGGTCGATGTGGCCGATGACCTTTGGCCTTGCGTGCTGTGCGGTGGAAATGATGCAGGCTGGCGCCTCGCGTTACGATCTGGACCGTTTCGGTATCGTATTCCGCCCAAGTCCTCGTCAATCGGACGTGATGATTGTTGCGGGCACGTTATGCAATAAAATGGCGCCTGCGCTGCGTAAAGTGTACGATCAGATGGCGGAGCCCCGCTGGGTAATCTCCATGGGTTCCTGCGCCAACGGCGGTGGTTATTATCATTACTCCTACTCGGTCGTTCGCGGTTGCGACCGGATTGTGCCGGTCGATATCTATGTTCCCGGCTGCCCGCCGACAGCGGAAGCTCTGCTCTACGGTATTATTCAGTTGCAGAATAAAATACACCGTACCAATACCATCGCGCGCTGAGTTATATATGTCGTCCTCTCGTCTGGAAACGCTTTCCTTTTGTCTTCAAAATGTGTTGGCCGATAAGCTTGTCACCACCAGTGAACGATTGGGCGAGCTCACAATTTCAGTGCGTCAAGCAGATTTGCTGTGGACGATGGAAACGCTGCGCGATCATCCCGAGCTGGATTTTGAAATGCTCATTGATCTGTGTGGCATGGATTATTCAACCTATGGTGCGGAATTTGGCTCAACAAGCGACCGAATGAATAAACGGTTTGCTGCCATCTATCACTTGCTTTCCATCCGGCATAACCACAGATTGAGAATCAGGATATTCGCCGATGACGATGAATTTCCCGTATTGGATTCGGTAATAAGTATATGGCCATCGGTAAACTGGTTCGAGCGTGAGGCATTCGATCTGTACGGCATCGTTTTCACGGGTCATCCGGATTTGCGACGTATTCTCACCGACTACGGTTTTATCGGCAGTCCGTTTCGCAAGGATTTTCCCCTGAGCGGAAATGTTGAGATGCGTTACGACCCCGACCAGCAGCGCGTAATCTATCAGCCGGTCAGCATAGAGCCGCGCCAGATAATACCGCGCGTCATCCGCGAAGAGCATTACGGAGAGAGCGAGTGAAGCATGGCTGAAATACGTAACTACACCATGAACTTCGGCCCCCAGCATCCTGCAGCGCATGGCGTGCTGCGCTTGGTGCTGGAGCTGGACGGCGAAGTCGTTCAACGGGCGGATCCGCATATCGGGCTTCTTCATCGTGCAACCGAAAAGCTGGCTGAGTATAAGACTTATATTCAATCAGTGCCGTACATGGATCGGCTGGATTACGTCTCCATGATGTGCAATGAACACGCCTACGTGATGGCTATCGAGAAACTGCTTCAGCTCGAGGTGCCCTTGCGTGCGCAGTATATTCGCGTGATGTTCGATGAAATTACCCGAATACTCAACCACCTTTTATGGCTGGGTGCCCATGCGCTGGACGTGGGTGCGATGACCGTGTTTCTCTATGCTTTCCGCGACCGGGAAGACCTGATGGATTGTTACGAGGCGGTTTCGGGCGCCAGATTGCACGCGGCTTATTACCGTCCCGGTGGCGTCTATCGAGATCTTCCGGAATCCATGCCGCAATACAAGGCATCGAAAATCCATGACGAAAAAAGCACCAGGGTGCTCAATGAAAATCGTAGCGGTTCGTTGTTGGATTTTATCGAAGACTTTACCAACCGGTTTCCTACCTATGTGGATGAGTATGAAACTTTGCTTACCGACAACCGGATCTGGAAGCAGCGACTTGTTGGAATTGGTGTAGTCTCGCCGGAACGCGCCAAAGCGCTGGGCTTTACCGGCCCGATGCTGCGTGGTTCGGGTGTGGAATGGGATTTGCGGAAGAAACAGCCGTATGAAGTTTATGACCGCATCGATTTTGATATACCGGTAGGGGTCAACGGCGATTGCTATGATCGCTACCTGGTCCGAATCGAGGAATTCCGCCAGTCCAATCGCATCATCAAGCAATGTGTCGATTGGCTACGCAAAAACCCGGGTCCGGTAATAACCGATAACCATAAGGTTGCGCCGCCTGCCCGTGTTGAAATGAAACAGAATATGGAAGAATTGATCCATCATTTCAAGCTTTTTACGGAGGGCTTCCACGTGCCGCCCGGCGAAACCTACGCGGCGATCGAACATCCTAAAGGCGAATTTGGTATTTACCTGGTTTCCGATGGCGCCAATATGCCTTATCGCCTGAAAATCCGCGCACCGGGGTTTGCCCATCTGGCAGCGCTGGATGAAATGGCTCGGGGGCACATGATCGCAGACGTAGTAGCGATCATCGGGACCCAGGACATTGTATTTGGCGAAATAGACAGATGACATCACTGACCCTTAAGCAGATATCAAGATGTTAAGTGCCGAGTCTATAAAAAAAATTGACCACGAGCTTACCAAATATCCCTCCGATCAAAAACAATCGGCGGTGATGTCGGCGCTTGCCATCGCCCAGGATGAGAAAGGGTGGCTCGCTACTGAAACAATGGATTTTGTCGCTCGTTATCTTGGGATGCCGCCGATTGCGGTATATGAAGTGGCGACGTTTTACAACATGTACAATTTGCAGCCGCTGGGAAAATGCAAGATAACCATTTGCACGAACCTTCCTTGCGCTCTGTCCGGCGCCAATGAAGCTGTAGCTCATATCCAGAAAAAACTGGGCATTGGTTTCAATGAAACGAGTGTCGACGGAAAATTCACGCTGAAAGAAGGCGAATGTATGGGGGCGTGCGGCGATGCGCCCGTGCTGCTGGTCAATAACAAACGCATGTGCAGTTTCATGTCCGACGATATGATCGATCAATTGCTTGAGGAGTTGAGCAAATGACCCAGACTACGCAGATACTGCTGGCCGGGGTGAATCCATCCGATCCTGACAACTGGCGGCTCCGAAACTATGAGCAGCGCGAGGGTTATGCCGCGCTGAGAAAAATTCTGAGCGAAAAAATACCGCCTGAAAAAGTCATAGAGGAAGTCAAGAAATCGGCTTTGCGCGGGCGTGGCGGTGCGGGTTTTCCGACCGGACTGAAATGGAGCTTCATGCCCAAGCAGTACGAGGGCGACAAGTACCTGGTATGCAATTCAGATGAAGGTGAACCGGGCACCTTCAAAGACCGCGACATTATGCGTCACAACCCGCACATTCTGATCGAAGGCATGATGATCGGCGCCTATGCGATGGGCATCAAGACCGGTTACAACTATATCCATGGCGAAATATGGGATACCTACGAACGCATGGAAGAGGCAGTGGATGAAGCGCGAGAGGCAGGATTGCTTGGGGATAATATTCTGGGTTCCGATTTCAGTTTCCAGTTATACAACCATCATGGTTACGGCGCCTATATCTGCGGCGAGGAAACGGCGCTGCTAGAGTCATTGGAGGGCAAGAAAGGCCAGCCGCGCTTCAAGCCGCCATTTCCCGCAAGCTTCGGCCTCTATGGCAAACCCACCACCATCAACAACACCGAGACATTTGCCTCGGTACCCTGGATCATTCGCAACGGGGGCGAAAAGTTTTTACAGCTGGGTAAACCCAATAACGGCGGCACCAAGATTTTCTCCGTTTCCGGGCATGTCAACAAACCGGGCAATTATGAGGTGCCTATGGGTACGCCATTCGCAACATTGCTGGAGATGGCGGGCGGTATGCGGGGCGGGCGGAAACTGAAGGGTTGTATTCCAGGTGGTTCGTCCATGCCAGTGTTGCCGGGCGATATCATGATGCAGACGGACATGGATTATGATTCCATTGCCAAAGCAGGATCCATGCTGGGCTCGGGTGCGGTCATCATCATGGATGACACGACCTGCATGGTGAAGGCGCTGGAGCGCCTGTCATACTTCTATTTTGAAGAATCCTGCGGTCAATGCACGCCTTGCCGGGAAGGTACTGGCTGGCTCTATCGTGTTGTGCATCGGATCGAAACCGGCAAGGGGCGGATTGAGGATCTCGATCTGCTCAATAATGTTGCCGATAATATTCAGGGACGCACCATTTGCGCATTAGGTGATGCCGCCGCCATGCCGGTGCGAGCAATGATTCAGCATTTTCGCGACGAGTTTGCCTACCATATCGAGCACAAGAAATGTCTGGTATAGCCAAGGTGGCGAATGGCATGGATGAAGCCAATGAGTTTTTTCTTGTCTGCGTTTACTCGCTAAGCCGATTCGTTAAGCCGAGAGTATTTATCCCATGATTAATTTCGAAATCGACGGTAAACCGGTGTCCGTGCCCAAGAATGGCACCGTCATGGACGGCGCCAATCAGCTGGGTATATACATTCCTCATTTCTGCTATCACAAGAAGCTTTCCATTGCTGCCAATTGCCGCATGTGCCTGGTGCAAGTGGAGAAAGCGCCCAAGCCCTTGCCTGCCTGTGCGACTCCCGCAATGGAAGGTATGAAGGTTTCAACCCACTCCGGACAGGCGGTAACAGCGCAAAAAGGCGTGATGGAGTTCCTGCTTATCAATCATCCGCTGGATTGCCCCATTTGCGATCAGGGTGGTGAATGCCAATTACAAGACTTGGCGGTGGGTTATGGCGCGAGTTCGTCACGCTACACTGAGGCCAAGCGGGTAGTGGCGAATAAAAATCTGGGTCCGCTGATTTCCACCGACATGACCCGCTGTATCCATTGCACCCGTTGCGTACGTTTCGGCCAGGAAATAGCAGGCATCATGGAGTTAGGCATGGCGGGTCGCGGCGAACACGCTGAGATCCTGTCGTTTGTCGGAAGCACGGTGGATTCGGAGTTGTCGGGCAACATGATCGATCTTTGCCCGGTAGGGGCGCTCGTCAGTAAGCCATTCCGCTATTCGGCACGCACTTGGGAGCTATCACGCAGGAAATCCGTAAGTCCGCACTGCGGACTTGGCGCCAATCTCGTGGTCCAGGTGAAACAGAACCGTGTGATGCGGGTGTTGCCGCGCGAAAATGAGGCAATCAACGAGTGTTGGCTATCAGATAAAGATCGCTTTTCCTACGAAGGATTAAACTCGGAAGAGCGTCTACGCAAGCCGATGATAAGACGTGGTGGCCATTGGCAGGAATGCGACTGGCAGACCGCCCTTGAATTTGCGGCTAATGGGTTGAAAGCGGCAAAAGAAAAATATGGAGCGCAGAGTATCGGTGCACTGGGTTCTCCTCACAGTACGCTGGAGGAACTCTACCTGCTACAGAAGCTCGCTCGAGGACTGGGCAGCGGGAATGTGGATCACCGTCTGCGCCAATCCGACTTTCGCGCGGATCGGTCGCAAGGGATTCCCTGGCTCGGGATGAGCATCGCGGAAGTTTCCCGGCTGAAATCAGCGCTTATCATTGGCAGCACCCTGCGCAAGGATCACCCGCTGCTCGCGCAGCGTTTGCGCCAATCGGTAAAGCAGGGCGCGCAATTGAACCTGATCAATCCGGTGGACGATGATCTATTTACCACCATAGCGAATCGCGCTATCGTCGCGCCCGCTGCAATGGCAGCGATACTGGCGCAGGTCCTGAAAGCTGCCGCCGAGTCGACGGGAAAGCAAATTCCTGCCGATGTAAAAAATGCGCTGGCGGCAATCAGCGTTAGCGATAACGCGCGTTCGATAGCAGCAAGCCTCATCAATAACAAGCCAGCGGCAATATTCCTTGGCAACCTGGCTCAACATCATCCGCAATATACGAATATTCATACGCTGGCACAGCAACTCGCGCAAATCACCGACGCGCGATTCGGTATATTAGGCGAGGCCGCCAACAGCGTCGGTGCTTATATTGCCGGCGCGATTCCGGGCAATGACGGCTCGGCAGAAACCGTCGGCACTCAATCGGCTCAACCGGGAATGCAAAGCCTGAATGCTTCGCAAATGCTCGGGATGAGCGCTGGCGGGATTGCGGACGCCGGGGCCGAACCATGCCGGGCTTACATCCTGATGAACCTGGAGCCGGAACTGGATAGCTACGACCCTCGGCAAGCCGTGAAAACGCTGGAAGCGGCGGAACTGGTTGTAATGATAACCGCATACAAAAGCCATGCCATCCTTCAGGGGGGTTATGCCGATGTATTACTTCCCGCCGCGCCATTCACCGAGACGTCGGGTACGTTCATCAATATCGAGGGTCGGGTGCAAAGCTTTAATGGCGTTGTGGCGCCGCTCGGGGAAACGCGTCCGGCCTGGAAGATTTTGCGCGTGTTGGGCAATCTGCTGGAGATTGATGGCTTTGATTATGAAACACCCGAGCAGGTGCGTGCGGAGATCCTGCCTGGCTCAAGCGACGTCAGGGCCCGCCTGAATAATCATCTGGGGGGTTTCTCCCTGGATGACATTGGGCCGCTAGGCGAACCGATGGGCAGCGGAATACAGCGTATCGGAGAGGTACCGATATACCAGGCCGATCCCATCGTGCGGCGTGCCGAGTCGCTGCAGCGCACGCGCGACGCAGCTGCGCCGGTGGCATGGATGCCGGGTGATCTCATGAGCAGGCTTGGCATACAAGCTGGAGACAGCGTCAGGCTGAGGCAAGGAGAAGGTGAACTCCAGCTGCCTGCAGACCGGGACGATAAGTTGCCTGCCAATTGCGTGCGCCTGGTTTCCGCTCATCCCTTGACAGCAACGCTAGGCGGGATGTTCGGTGAAATCGTGGTGGAAAAACTGTGATGGAAGAAATCAGGGTTATTTGATGGAATACGCACAACAATTATTCGGGAATTTTTTCGGTCCTGAGTGGGGCCCTGTCTTGTACGTCGTGGCGAAGGATGTGTTGTTGATTTTCGCCATCGTGCTGCCATTAATGCTCGCTGTGGCTTACCTCACGTTCGCCGAGCGCAAGATTATCGCCTTCATGCAGATGCGTGTCGGCCCTAACCGGGTGACATTCTTTGGCATTCCCTGGCTGGGCGGCTGGGCACAGCCAATCGCTGATGCGGTTAAGGCGGTGATGAAAGAAATCATCATTCCCAGTGGCGCAAACAAGGTTCTATTTGTGCTCGCGCCGGTGTTGACATTCGCACCTGCATTGGCAGCCTGGGCGGTAGTGCCATTTTCTCCCGAAGTGGTGTTGGCGGACATCAATGCAGGGCTGCTTTATATTCTGGCCATGACTTCCATGGGCGTTTATGGGGTTATCATTGCGGGTTGGGCATCAAACTCCAAATATGCGTTCCTCGGCGCGATGCGCTCCGCAGCGCAAGTAGTATCGTATGAGCTGGCAATGGGTTTCGCATTGGTGTGTGTGCTGATGATGTCGCAGAGCCTGAATCTCGGGGATATCGTCAAGGGTCAGCAGGGTGGCAGTTTACTTAATTGGTACGTCCTTCCCTTGTTTCCCATGTTTTTGGTGTACTTTATTTCCGGTGTCGCGGAGACCAATCGCGCACCTTTTGATGTGGCTGAGGGTGAATCTGAAATCGTGGCAGGGTTCCACGTCGAGTATTCCGGCATGGCTTTCACGGTATTCTTTCTGGCGGAATATTCCAACATGATTCTGGTGGCCACCCTTGCCACCATCATATTTTTGGGTGGCTGGCTGCCGCCGATCAATATTGCGCCATTTACGCTGATCCCCGGCTTCATATGGCTCATATTAAAAATAGGATTTTTATTGTTTTGTTTTCTCTGGTTTCGCGCCACATTTCCCCGCTACCGCTATGATCAGATTATGCGCCTGGGCTGGAAAGTGTTCATTCCGATCACGCTTGTCTGGATACTGGTTATAGGGTTGGTGATGCAATTCCCGCCGTCGATCCGGAATGCGTTTCCCCTTAATTTGTGGTTCCACTGAGAGAGGAAAAAGTCATGAATCGTATCAAGGATTTTTTCCGTACCTTCCTGTTGTTCGAACTGCTGAAGGGGATGATGCTAACAGGGAGATATATGTTTGCGCGTAAAATCACCGTGCACTTCCCTGAAGAGAAAACACCCCAGTCTCCCAGGTTCAGGGGTTTGCATGCGCTCAGGCGATATCCAAATGGAGAAGAGCGTTGTATCGCGTGCAAACTGTGTGAGGCGGTGTGTCCAGCGCTCGCGATTACGATAGAATCCGAGCAGCGCGATGACGGCACGCGGCGAACCACGCGATACGACATCGACCTGACAAAATGCATATTTTGCGGTTTCTGCGAGGAATCCTGCCCGGTGGATTCCATTGTCGAGACTCGTATTCTGGAGTATCACGGAGAGAAACGCGGAGATTTGATTTACACCAAGCAGATGCTCCTGGCGGTTGGGGACCGGTATGAGGAACAGATAGCGAAGGATAGGGCGGCGGATGCGGGATACCGGTAAATCTCATCGTTACATGCACCGGGACACTTTTATAAACCGTGTTTTGAAGATGGGAATTACCCGCTTCATTTCACACCCCTCAATGAAAATGAGGGGCTTCGTCCAGTTAACCTGCGTGAGCTCGCTCCATAGCTTCGAATTGACAGAAATGCCCATATGAGTTTTCCGGATATAATTTTTTATTTTTTTTCGACGGTACTGGTGGCATCCGCCCTTGGCGTTATCACCGCCCGCAACCCCGTACATTCCGCATTATTATTGGTGCTGGCTTTTTTTACTTCCGCGGGGTTATGGTTGTTGCTGGAGGCGGAATTTCTCGCCATTACACTCGTGTTGGTCTATGTCGGGGCTGTAATGGTGCTGTTCCTGTTTGTAGTGATGATGCTGGATATCAACCTTGATTACCTGCGGGAAGGATTCTGGAAATGGTTTCCGTTTGGCGCGTTCCTCGCATTGGTGATGGCGACCGAGATGGCCGCAGTATTGATGGGCAAGCAGTTCGGCGCCGATCAAATGCCGGCTCCCTCAGCGCGCGCGGCGGATTATAGTAATACCAAAGAGCTGGGACGCTTGATTTATACGGAATATGTTTATGCGTTCGAACTGGCGGCTGTCATTCTGCTGGTGGCGATAGTGGCCGCTATCGCTCTGACGCTGAGGCAGCGTACCGGCACTAAATCGATGGACGTGGCAAAGCAGGTAGCCGTGAAGCGTGAAGACCGGATCCGTATGGTATCGATGCCATCCGAAAAGAAAGAATAAAATTAATTTACATGGTTGTGTTCTGATGTTGTCCTGAAAGGGGGCGCAGTTTGGTTTCGTTATCACATTACCTGGTTCTCGGTGCGATTCTGTTTGCAATCAGCATTGTCGGTATTTTCCTCAACAGGAAAAATGTAATTATCCTGTTGATGGCGATTGAACTGATGCTGCTGGCCGTAAACATGAATTTTGTCGCGTTCTCGTATTATCTCCAGGACACAGCAGGGCAGATTTTCGTGTTTTTCATACTTACAGTGGCCGCGGCAGAATCCGCCATTGGCCTGGCGATTCTGGTGGTGCTGTTTCGTAGTCTACACACCATCAATGTGGACGACCTGGACAAACTTAAAGGGTAATTTTGAGAGTGGGAAACTGGTTCAGGTATTTAGTGGTTCAAAAAATAAAAACTGAATTTCATGACTGAGATGCAAAAACTATATCTATTGGCGCCTTTAGCGCCTCTGGCAGGGGCTCTTATCGCCGGGTTGTTCGGTCGTCTGATTGGGCCAACCTGGAGTCATCGTATTACCATTGCCCTGATGCTCGTCTGCGTGGCTGCATCCGTCACCATCTTCCTGGATGTATTGAAAGGAAATATCTATGACGGAGCCGTTTATACCTGGGCGACAGCCGGCGATACGCGCTTTGAAATCGGGTTCCTGATCGATCAACTCTCCGCCACGATGATGATTGTGGTGAGTTTTGTTTCTTTAATGGTGCATATTTATACCATTGGCTATATGCACGAGGATCCCGGTTATCAGCGTTTTTTCAGCTATATCTCGCTCTTCACGTTCTCCATGCTGATGCTGGTGATGTCCAATAACTTTCTCCAGCTTTTCTTTGGCTGGGAAGCGGTGGGGCTCGTTTCTTATCTGCTTATCGGGTTCTGGTATACACGTCCAACGGCAATTTATGCCAATCTGAAAGCTTTCATGGTTAATCGCGTTGGGGATTTTGGCTTTCTTCTCGGCATTGCTCTGGTACTGATGTATTTCGGCACCCTGGACTATGCGGCTGTATTCGCCCAGGCGCCGCAAGCCGCGACGCAGACAATAGAGATCATTCCCGGCACATCATGGGAGCTATTATCCGCCATCTGTATTTTGCTCTTTGTCGGCGCAATGGGTAAATCCGCACAGTTTCCGTTACATGTGTGGCTGCCGGATTCGATGGAAGGCCCAACACCTATTTCCGCATTGATCCATGCCGCGACCATGGTGACAGCAGGAATTTTCATGGTGGCGCGCATGTCGCCGCTCTTTGAGTTAACTGAAACGGCATTGTCAGTGATGTTGGTGATTGGCGGCATCACGACGCTATTCATGGCGTTGGTGGCAATCGTACAGACCGACATCAAGCGTGTGGTGGCGTATTCGACCCTTTCACAACTGGGTTACATGACCATGGCGCTCGGCGCATCGGCTTACTCGGCAGGAATTTTTCACCTGATGACCCATGCTTTTTTCAAGGCCGTATTATTTTTGGGTGCGGGCTCCGTAATTATTGCCATGCATCACGAGCAGGACATGCGGAAAATGGGCGGCCTGAAGAATTATATGCCCATTACGTACTGGACCATGTTCATCGCTGCGCTGGCAAGCGCAGGCGTACCTGGTTTATCCGGCTTTTTCTCCAAGGATGCCATCATTGAAGCATTACACTTCGCCACAATCCCCGGTGCCGGCTTCGCTTATTTCTGTGGGGTAACAACGGTATTCGTTACCGCGTTTTACACCTTCCGTTTGCTTTTCATGACGTTCCATGGAAAGCCGCGGATGGATCATCACACCGAAGAGCATCTACATGAATCGCCCTGGGTCGTGACGCTGCCACTCATCGTCCTTGCCATACCTTCCATTGGAGCCGGCTGGCTTATCGGTCCCATCCTGTTTGGGAATTATTTTGGCAGTACCATACAAATCATGCCGCAGCACGAGGCAATGGCCAGGATGTCTTTGGAATATCATGGCATATTGGCAATGATGACCCATGCCTTAACGACCATACCATTCTGGTTTTCAGTCGGCGGAATTGTGACGGCATGGTATTTTTACCTGGTGAGAACCGATTTGCCAGGGAAAATAAAAAGAGCTGCGGGGCCATTTTCCATACTCCTTGAGCGAAAATATTTCATTGACGAATTCTATTCCTGGTTCTTTGCGGGCGGCGCACGCGGGCTCGGCAAGGGATTATGGAAATTCGGCGATGTTAAAGTCATTGACGGATTTTTCATCAATGGCACGGCACGGGTGGTGGCCGGAACCGCCGTGCTGATGCGTCGCTTCCAGTCCGGCTATATCTACCATTACGCATTCACCATGATCGTTGGCGTATTTGTATTGATGAGTTTGTGGTTGTCCGGGTCATAAAATAACAAAATATTATTACGGGTATTCGGCCCCTTCATCCGCTGCGCGCTAATGGATAAAATGGAATAAACATGCTGTTCGGTCTTCCCCTGTTAAGCTTGATCATTTGGCTGCCTATTTTTGCCGGCGTTGGTGTGCTCGCCACCGGCGGCGACCGTAATGCCCAACTGGCAAGATGGATTGCTCTCATCGGATCAATCGCGGGCCTGCTGGTTGCGATACCGCTTTATACACAGTTTGATTCGCTGTCGAACGGCATGCAGTTCGTCGAATATAGCCTCTGGATCGAGCGCTTCAATATTCATTATCATCTCGGTGTAGATGGCATCGCCATGCCGTTGATTTTGCTTAACTGCTTTACGACTCCGCTGGTAATAATGGCTGGGTGGCAAGTGATAAGTAAACGCGTGTCTCAATATATGGCCGCGTTTCTTATCATGTCAGGCATCGTCAACGGCGTGTTCTCATCGCTTGATGCGATCCTGTTCTATGTCTTCTGGGAAGCGTCGCTGATCCCCATGTTTCTGATCATCGGCGTCTGGGGCGGACCCAACCGCGTCTATGCATCCATCAAGTTTTTTCTTTATACGCTTCTGGGTTCGCTGTTGATGCTGGTGGCATTCATTTACCTCTATCAGATTTCTGGAGGCAGCTTTTCAATACTTGATTATCACAGGCTGCCATTGTCGCTTATGCCGCAAATCCTGATATTTATCGCTTTCACGCTGGCGTTTGCGGTAAAGGTGCCGATGTGGCCGGTTCACACTTGGCTACCAGATGCCCACGTGGAGGCGCCCACAGGGGGGTCGGTTGTACTGGCGGCAATACTGCTGAAAATGGGCGGCTATGGTTTCCTGCGTTTTTCGCTGCCGATCGTGCCGGACGCAAGCCAATATCTCGCCGGCATGATGATCACATTATCGCTGATTGCAATCGTCTATATCGGCCTCGTCGCACTGATACAGGCGGACATGAAAAAGCTCATCGCTTATTCATCTGTCGCGCATATGGGATTTGTCACGCTTGGCTTTTTCCTGTTCAACGCCTATGGATTGGAAGGCGCGATGGTGCAGATGATTTCGCACGGCTTTATTTCCGCCGCGATGTTTCTATGCATAGGGGTTATGTACGATCGGCTGCATTCGCGCCAGATAGCCGACTACGGCGGGTTGGCCAAGAGGATGCCGGTATTCGCTGCATTTTTCATGCTCTTTGCGATGGCTAATACGGGATTGCCCGGCACCAGCGGTTTCGTAGGGGAATTTATAGTCATCATGGCCGCCATGAAGGTGAACTTCTGGTATGCATTTTTCGCGGCCACCACACTGATCACCGGTGCGGCTTATACGCTCTGGATGTACAAGCGCGTCATATTCGGCGCAGTCATACATCCCGCCGTTGAAGAGATGAAGGATATTGGTGGCCGGGAGATTCTGATACTGGCAATTCTAGCTGTTGCGGTACTGGGAATGGGTCTCTATCCATTGCCATTGATGGAAGTGATGCATACCACGGTCGATGATTTGCTTGTGCATGTCGGACGCAGCAAATTGTAGTGTAAATAAAGTGGCCTGCTTGTTTGAGGATGATAATGAATTTTACGCAGCCTGATTTCGCGCCCGCCTATCCAGAGATTTTTCTGTTGGGTATGGTATGCGTGGTGCTACTGGCCGATCTTGCGTGGGGAGAAAAAAAACCCTATATCGCATACTTGCTCGCGCAGGTTGCGTTGCTTGGTTGCGTGCTTATCTCGTTTGTCACTTCCGCTCCGGGCGTCGTTTATACCTTCTCCGGTATGTTTGTCGACGACCCGATGGCGGATATTCTGAAGATACTTGTGTATATCACCGTATCCGCTGTGCTGGTATATTCGCGAAGTTATATTTTCGTACGCGGCATGCTCAGCGGGGAATTTTTCAGTCTGGCGCTATTTGCAACGCTGGGCATGATGGTCATGATTTCCGCCAGTCATTTCCTGACCCTTTATCTGGGGTTGGAGCTCCAGTCATTATCGCTTTATGCCATGGTGGCGTTGAGACGTAATTCGCCAGGATCTACCGAGGCGGCAATCAAATTTTTCGTCCTGGGAGCGCTGGCTTCGGGTTTTCTGCTGTATGGCATGTCCATGATATATGGCTCGACCGGCTCCCTGGATATTATCCGCGTAACTGAAGTAATACAGTCAGGCGTAACCAATCATGCGGTCCTGGTGGTGGGGCTTGTATTCATCGTTGCCGGCATCAGTTTCAAGCTGAGCGCGGTGCCGTTTCATATGTGGGTTCCGGACGTCTACGAGGGTGCACCGACGGCCGTAGTGCTGTTTATCGGTTCGGCGCCCAAATTGGCCGGGTTTGGCTTCGTCATGCGTCTGCTGGCGGAGGGAATGGGGGGAATGTCAGCGGATTGGCAGGGAATGCTCATTATTCTCGCCGTTATGTCCATGGTTGTCGGAAATTTTGCCGCCATTGCCCAGACCAATATCAAACGTATGCTGGCATATTCAACCATTTCGCATATGGGGTTCGTGCTGCTTGGCATCCTCTCTGCAGACGAGAACGGTTACAGTGCGGCGATGTTCTATGTCGTGGTGTATGTGCTGATGACGTTGGGTACGTTTGGTATCATCATGCTTCTGTCACGCGAAGGATTCGAAGCTGAAAAGCTCGATGATTTCAAGGGACTCAACCGGCGCAATCCATGGTATGCGTTTATGATGCTGCTGTTGATGTTCTCGATGGCCGGCATTCCCCCAACTGTGGGCATTTATGCCAAGCTGTCGGTTTTGCAGGCGGTATTGAGCGCCGGTTACATTTGGCTGGCGGTAGTGGCGGTACTTCTTTCGCTAGTCGGAGTATTTTATTACTTGCGCATCGTCAAACTGATGTACTTTGATGAACCAGAAACCGATGCCCTCATCGTGTCGCAAAACGATGTCAAGGTGCTGATAAGCGCGAATGGACTGGCAATGCTCGGGTTTGGACTCTTCCCCCAAGTGCTGATCGCATTGTGTGCTTACGCCATTCAACAATCAATGTAGTGCGCCAAAGGTTGGGTCCAAGCAGTTCGTTTTTCGATGTGTCAGGTAATGGCACGGGGGGCCAGCCGGGCGCCATTACCTGAAATGTTGGATCTCCCAGGCTGAGCTGACGCGTACCTGAAAGAATCGGCATGTGTGTCAGGAAGAGGCCCTATCAGCTGAAGGCAAAGTCGCAAGAGCATCCGGGCCGGGGCAACCCAGCTCGCTTTCCCTCTACCAGATCCCCAGATTCGACTTGACAATATCTCGGCAGCAGACATATATGGATTGTACTGCGAAAGTTTGATTCTTCCAGAATGGTGAGACTCATCCAGAATGCCCATATTGGCAAAACCCTGGTACAGAGGAGCTTTCAAATGAAAATGAAGTGGATCTTGGGATTCGTAACAGCAGCTATTTTTAGTTTGGGGCTGACCGGGGCCCAGGCCGAGGAGGGATACCCTGACGCAACCATAAAACTACGTGCAAATTCATTCGCACTCGGTTTTGGTTTCAGTTGGGGCAACGGTACGCTAACCTATAAGGGGAAGGACTACCCGGTCGAAATACAGGGGTTTTCGCTTATTGACATTGGCGCTTCCAGGATCGACGCGGTAGGCAGGGTATATAACCTGAACAACCTTGACGACTTTAACGGTAATTATGCAGGTGTTGACGGCGGATTGACGATAGCGGGCGGCGCGAACGCCGCCGCATTGAGAAATCAGAACGGTGTAAATGTTGTGTTTGTTTCTACATCAAGGGGCTTGGAGTTCGCCTTTGGTTTCAGCAGCGTGATCATGAAGGTGAACGCGCCTGAAATAGTCGCAGCGGCCCCACCACCTGCTCCTGCCTCCGCCCCAGTCCCCGCTCCAGCAGAAATGCCAGCCAAGGTGCGCTTTGCCACGGATGAGTTGTTCGATTTCGATAAAGCCGTCCTGAAACCTGGCTCATCGCGCTACCAACTGGATGAATTTGCGGCCAAGCTAAGAACGCTTCATTATGATTCGATCAAAATTGTCGGTTATACCGACCGCATTGGTTCTGAAGTATATAACAATCACCTTTCCCGGATTCGCGCCGAAGTGGTCAAGAACTATCTGGTAACGAAAGGAGTGGTTTCTGAAAAAATCCGGGCTGAAGGCAGGGGCGAAGCCGATCCAATAACCGGCAACAAGTGTAAGGGCAGCGAGAGAACCCCGGCGTTGATCGAATGCCTGCAGCCCGATCGCCGCGTCGAAGTCCAGGTGAGCGGCATACGGCAAGTCAAATAGATCCGAGCTGGGCAGAATGAAGCGCTCCGCTGCTTGCAGTCGACTTCTTGCGTTCCACCCTTAGTCCGTCGGCGCGAGTGTTACGTCGGGCGCGGAGCCAATCAGTCAATCGTCCAAACTCAAATGTACCGGTCTCATGAAGTCCGATGATAAAAGCATAGGTCGCGTCGGCTTTCGCCGTGATGCGCGTACCGCCGATGGCGAGAAAGGTATAAGTGACGGCAAAAGCTGTGCGCTTATTCCGTCGATGAAAGGATGGTTCTGCGCGAGGCTTTCCCACAACGCGGCAGCCTCCTCGATCAGGTCGCGATATCCGGTCTGGGGACGATACAGAGCCGCTTCGAGCAGGCCGCGTTCGCGCACGCCTGCAAAGCCACCGTAGCGGTCAATCTGCGTTCTGGCACTTTCCGGTAAACAAGCCGCGGCTACTCATCTCGGAGCGCCTCCAATGTACGGCAAATCGCTTGGCGCAATTTGCTCTTTGCCCCTACGGTTTCTTGTAACTGATGCGATAAATTACGCCGGCAAAATCATCTGAAACCAGTAGTGCTCCGTCTGGCATAACCAGTACATCCACCGGTCTTCCCCAGGCATTTTCCTTTTCCAGCCAACCCTCGGCAAACACTTCCTGTTTCACTACCTTATTGTTCTTCAGTTTCACTAATCTGAGGCGGTAGCCAATTTTGTTGCGGCGGTTCCAGGAGCCGTGTTCCGCAACAAAAATATTATTCCTGTATTCCGACGGAAACATTTTGCCGGTATAAAAACGCATGCCTAGCGCCGCGACATGCGGTTCGAAGTTGGCTGCAGGCGGAGTAACCTTGCTACAATCGCGCTTTGCACCGTATTTGGGATCTGGAATATCGCTTCCATAACAGTATGGGTAACCAAAATGCATGCCTTTCGCGGGCGCGCGGTTGAGTTCGTCGGGCGGCAGATTGTCGCCCAACCAGTCGCGACCGTTATCCGTGAACCATAAGTCCTTTGTTTCGGGATGCCAGTCGAAACCCACTGTATTCCTCACGCCGCTGGCGAAAACCTCATAGCCTGAGCCGTCGGGCCTGATGCGCGAGATCAACGCGAAGCGTTCCGGATCGGGTTCGCACGCATTGCACGGTGCGCCGACTGCGACATAAAGCAGGTTATCGGGACCGAAAGCGATGAATTTGCCTCCATGGTGCTTCTCATTCGGAAAGCTGTCTGTTATCACCGTCGGCTTCGCCGGTTTATCCAGGTTTTCCTCGATGTCATCGAACCGTAAAATCCGGTCGATGGCGGAGGCATATAGGGCGCCATCCCGAAACGCAACCCCTAAGGGAAGGTCAAGCCCGCTGGCGAGGGTTGTCACCTTGCGTTTACCGTCTGCTTCCCTGATGGCATAGACCTTGCCCTCCGATGTGGAGCCGGCGAATACGGTGCCCTTTTTCCCCAGTGTCAACCCTCGCGCATTGGGTACCTCTGCCCATAGCTCGATTGAAAAGCCGGCCGGTAGTTTAACTTTATCCAGCGGAAGCGGGCGAGCCTGATCTTGCGCGGCGGCAGGTAAACTGCAACAGAACAGGCAAAGGACAATACGACGAACGAAAGCTTTTATGATGCACATGGCTGGACCCCGGACTATATGGAATGTCGGTAAATCAAAATTGATTAATGGATTAACAGGAAGCAAATCATGCATTGAAGTAAGATTTGGCGGTTTATTAGCGCTGGGCGGCTTGAAAACTTCCAATGCGCCCTAATTATCCTATTGCGTTATTTCAGGAGATAAAACCATGCAAGACACAGCTACAAAAGAACATCTAAGTTTCCAGACTGAAGTCAAACAGTTACTCAAGCTGATGATTCATTCCTTATATAGTAACAAGGAAATTTTTTTGCGCGAACTGATTTCCAACGCATCGGATGCCGCCGATAAGCTACGCTTCGAGGGCCTCTCCGATGGAGCGCTGTATGAGTCCGACTCAGACCTGAAGATCCGCGTCGGCTATGATGCCGCGGCTCGCACTCTTACGATTTCCGATAACGGTATCGGCATGTCGCGGCAGGAGGTCATTGACCATATAGGCACAATCGCCAAGTCCGGTACTCGTGAATTCTTCAGTTCGCTAACTGGCGATCAGGCCAAGGATGCGCACTTGATTGGCCAGTTTGGCGTCGGTTTTTATTCGGCCTTCATTGTTGCGGACAAGGTGACGCTCGTTACGCGTCGTGCCGGCATGACGCCTGAGCATGGGATCCGCTGGGAATCCGGTGGTGAAGGAGATTATACGCTGGAGACAGTGGAGAAGACAGATCGCGGCACCGAGATCACGCTGCATTTGCGCGAAGGCGAGGATGACTTGCTCAATGGCTGGCGGCTCCGCTCTATTATACGAAAGTATTCAGACCATATTACTCTCCCCATCGTGATGAAAAAAGAGGAGTGGTCTCAGGAAAAAAACGAAAACGCGATTACTGATGAAGACGAGACGGTTAACCAGGCAAGTGCGCTTTGGGCGCGAGCCAAGAGCGAAATAACAACTGAGCAATATGACGAATTCTACAAGCACGTGGCGCATGATTTCGAGCCGCCGCTGGCCTATCTTCACGCAAGGGTAGAGGGTAAGCAGGAATATACGCAGCTGCTTTATATTCCATCGCGCGCGCCCTTCGACCTGTTCGATCGTGAATCCCGTCACGGCATCAAGCTTTATGTCCGGCGGGTCTTTATCATGGATGACGCCAAGCAGCTGCTACCGAACTATTTGCGTTTTGTGCGTGGTGTAATCGACTCGAACGACCTACCCCTAAACGTTTCGCGCGAGATATTACAGGAATCGAAAGATATAGAAGCCATACGTGCTGGCGCCGCAAAAAAAGTGTTGGGCCTGCTCGAAGACCTGGCTCAAAGCGATCAGGAAAATGACAAAGCCAAATTCAGAACCTTCTGGAAGGAATTTGGGCAGGTAATCAAAGAGGGAGTGGCAGAAGATTTCACTAATCGTGAACGTATCGCCAAGCTATTACGTTTCGTTTCAACCCATGCCGATTCCGACGAGCAAACTGTGTCGTTCAGCGATTACATCGCGCGCATGAAGGAAGGCCAGGAAAAAATTTATTATGTTACCGCCGATAGCCTCAGGGCGGCCCGAAGCAGTCCCCACCTGGAGGTCTTCCTCAAGAAAGGGATTGAAGTATTATTACTGTCGGATCGCGTGGATGAATGGCTGGTTGCAAATCTGACGGAGTTTGAGGGTAAACACCTGCAGTCTGTGGCTAAAGGTAGCCTTGATCTGGGAAAACTGGAGGACGAGGCGGAGAAAAAGGAGCAAGAGAAAGAAGCAGACGAATACAAGGAGCTTACCGAAAAAATAAAGAGCGTTCTCGGCGAGCAGGTGAAGGATGTACGCGTGACGTTACGCCTTACGGCATCTCCCGCCTGCCTGGTTGCCGATAGCCACGACATGAGCGGGAATCTGGAGCGTCTGCTTAAGTCAGCGGGGCAGAAAGTGGAACATGCCAAGCCCATCCTGGAGATCAATCCTCACCATCCCATGATTCAACGCCTGAAATCGGACGAGGCTCATTTCGATGACTGGAGCCACATCCTGTTCGACCAGGCATTGTTGGCTGAAGGCGGTCAGCTTGAAGATCCTGCCAGCTTCGTGAAAAGAATCAATGAGCTATTTTTGGCAACCGAAAGTGAGAAATAGTGCAGTCGAGGCACAGGCAGCAATTTTTCCAACGAAGTCAATTTTGCCTGCCGGCTTTATGAGCGCTACCGGGATACAGATTTGCGAATAGTTTCCGGTGCGCAGTATCATTGATAGCAACGACGGCGGGATGAGTCAGGCGGCGTTCCATGGAGATGGCGTAAAACTGCTCGGTGACGTCGTCGGTCTGACCTATAATTGTAACGCCGTGCTCGCGCTGCACTTCGTCGGCTATCACCGACGGCGCGATGAAAATACCGATGCCGGCCTGGCCGAAGGCCTGCATCAGCGCACTGTCGTCAAATTCTCCCATAATACGCGGGCGAACCTGTTGCGCATCGAACCATCGCATTAACGGTATTCGCACAGCGGCTTCCTTTCCCGGAATGAGCATGGGAGCCGAATCAAGAATACGGGGCCAGGCTTGCTTGAACTGTGCGGCAAGCTGTGGCTCGGCAAAGAAGGTGATGCCGCAGTCACCGAGTTTATGGCTATAGCCTTTTACATTGGTCTCGGCTGGCATGGGCCGGTCCGCGAGTACCAGATCCAGGCGCTGGATCGCCAGCTCCACCAGCAAGCGGACAAGCTTGTCTTCACGGCAGACGATGCGCACCGGCTCGGCGAGCGCCATCGCCGGGGTAAGCAATCTGTAGGCGATGGACTTCGGGACAGCATCATCAACGCCCACTCGAAATGAAATGAAATGGCTTTCCGGGTGGCTGCGCAGCGCCTCTTCCAGCTCGTTCCCGACCTGAAAGATTTCATCGGCATAGGAAAGCGTGAGGCGGCCTGTCTCCGTCAATTCCAGGCGTCGTCCAACGCGCAGAAAGAGCGCTACGCCAAGCGACTCCTCTAATAATCCGATCTGGCCGCTCAGGGTTTGTGGCGTGAGATTCAGGCGTTCGCTCGCCCGGACAATGCTGCCGGCCTTTGCGACTGCCCAAAAATGATGTAACTGCTTATAGTTGAGCATCGAGATGCGTCTTGCCGTAGCCCGAGAAGACGATAATTCGTAAAAACCGATTATATCATCAGTAAGATACTACTTTTCTTGATGCAAATTCTCAATTAGACTGATTTTCTATCTCTCCACCAGCATTCTTATCTCTCTACCAGCAGAGGACGAATTACGTTTCTTTTTTAGCAATTGAATTTTATGGTTATGCCAAAATACTTCCGGCCGACCCCGGCCATCATGCCTGGAATTCAGCTTACCCACTTTCGTTGGAGCCGGGCATTGCTTTAGAAAAACTCAAGGTAGTACATGCATATCTCACTCCTTTATCGTATTTTGCCCAGCCTGATCCTTGTAGTTTCGCCGCTTACGCCCGCCTCAGCGCAAGGGTCGGCAACCATGCCTGAGCTCACTGCACCTGCTTTTGCCCCTGCACCTACGACTGCACCTACTACTGCTCCCCCCATATCCGGCGCAGTACCGCCTGTTAAAGTGCCTTCTACGATACCTTCTACTTCAGTACCGCCGACCGTGCCGTCTGGGGGATCACCTTCCGCCATACCGTCTGTCACCCTGCCTTCCGCTGCCGCATCTCCACCCGTGCCTGCCGGGGCACTCTCCATCGAAGCCTTGCAAAGGCTGGGGCTGGAAGCCAACGGACTGGTGCGTGCGGCTGGATCGCAAGTGGAGGTGGCGCAAGCAGGTGTGGTGCGAGCGACAGCCTATCCTAATCCGACAGTGAGCGTCATAGGCGGACCTCAACATCCCCGAATCCCGGCCGCAAATCCAGCAACGAACACGCGTCAGGTAACTGTCAGTCAAACTATTGAGAATCCATTCGTACGGAGCGCCCGCATCGGTTCAGCCGAGGCTGGCGTAGAGGCTAGCCGCGCCAGTTTCCATCAGGTTCGCGCGGATCTGGCGGCGCAGTTGCGGGTACGCGCATATGAACTGCTGTTGCGTCAGGAAATAGCGCGTATGGAGGCCGGTGTTTTCAACCTCATGGAAGAGGTGCGGCGGCGCATTCAAGTGGGGGTAGGTGTGGGCGAAACAGCGCGTTTCGAGTTGATCAGAGCTGACGCCGAGGTGCTGAACGCCGCGAGCCGCAAAGAAGCAGCGCTATTGAATGCGCAGCGGGCGCGGGTCGCGCTGATGCAATTTACAGCGGGTGCCTTGAAACCTGATTTCGCAATAAACGCGTCCCTCTTCGATCCGGTCAACTTGCCTCCACTGGAGCAACTGCGCCTGGAAGTGCCCGCTGTCAACCCCGACGTGTTGCGCCTGGAGGCCGAATCGGAACAGGCACGTCTGCGAATCGATCAGGAGCGCGCTTCGGTGCTGCCCTCGGTGGACGTCGTGTACAGTAATTATCAGGATGCTCAGTACACCGACAACAGGGGCGGTCTAAAAGTGACTATTCCCCTGTTGTACCAGCGGCGTGGGGAAATCAACGCCGCTGTCGCCGATTCCGCACGCGTGCGGGAAACGTTGGACTACCGCCGCTTCGAGATCGGCCAGCTGCTCGAATCTGCATGGCAAGGCCTGCAGATTGCGCAGCGCAGGGTGGAGATGTTCGAGGGCGGAATTATCAAGGAGGCCGAGAATGCATTGCAGATTGCCCAGGCAGCTTACCGCTTTGGCGAGCGTCCGCTGATTGAAGTGCTCGACACCCAGCGGGTACTTCGGGGGATATTAGCGGAGTCATTGCAGGCGCGCTTTGATTTACAGGCTGCTGCTGCCGAAATCGATCGGCTGCGGGCTTATTATCCAGGGGAGCAAGCCCAAGAATGAAAATTACCTTGCCGATAACGGGCGCCATTGTATTTACCGTTCTGCTCGCTGCGGGTTGTGGTGGCAGCGAGGAGGCTGCAACTCCCAGCAAAGAAGCCGTGCTGCAAGAGCCGGAGGATGTGAACAGCATCACGATTCGACCGGAATTGGTGCAACGCATCACCATCGGCCATCCCATGATGGTCGATCTTGCCGATAAGTTGCAGGTGCCAAGCCAGGTCGAGGTGGATGAGGAAAGGCTTGTCAGTATCGGGTCCTACGTGACAGGGCGCATCATCGATTTATACGTGACGCTGGGTGAAAGCGTTGATGCCGGAGCGCCGCTGGCGCGTATTTCCAGCCCCGAACTGACTCAGGCACAACTGGCCTATTTACGGGCATCTTCGCGGACTGTACTGGCTCAGAAAGCGGCCGAGCGTGCTCACCATTTACTTTCCGCCGACGTGATCGCTATTGCGGAGGTGGAGCGGCGTGAGTCGGAGTTGGAGGTTTCGCGTGCCGAGCTGGAGGCGGCGAAGGATCAATTGAGGCTGCTGGGCGTGGACAACGGTGCGCTGAAAGACTTGGTAGATAAGGGCCATATCCTGCCTTCCGTTGCCATCAAAGCGTCGAAAAACGGCATCGTTATTGGTCGGCATGTCATCATTGGGCAAGTGGTGCAGCCAGCCGATCAGCTATTTCAGGTAGCCGACCTGTCCGCTGTCTGGGTGGTGGGCGATGTGCCGGAGCAGATAGCGCGTAATGTGCGGGTCGGTCAGCACGTGGAGATCCACGTACCAGCACTTGGCGATGTAAACTTCGACGGGCTCATCATCTTTGTTGCCGATACCGTAAATCCTTTGACCCGCACCGTCATGGTGCGGACGATGGTAGAGAATCCCAAGCGCAAGCTCAAGCCCGACATGCTTGCTACCATGCATATCACGGATAATCCGCATAAAAGCATGGTGGTGCCGGAAACCGCAGTGGTGCGTGAAGCCAATCGCGACTATGTTTTCCTGTCTCAAGGCAATAATCGGTTTTTGCGTGTTCCCGTCGAGCTGGGCCCTGAAGTGGCCGATATGCGTCCCGTGCTGAAGGGGCTCACGGCCGAGCAGCCTATCGTGGTGGATGGCGCCTTTCATTTGGATAACGAGCGCAAGCTCGCTGAATTGGAATAAACCCATGCTTGCCTCCATTGTGCGCGCCATGCTCAAGCAACGCCTGATTGTGGTGGTGATCGCGCTGGCCCTGGTCGGCGTCGGATTGCGCGCATCGACGAAATTGTCGGTCGATGCGTTTCCGGACGTAACCAACATACAGGTACAGGTCGCCACTGAGGCAGTTGGTCGCAGCCCGGAGGAGATCGAACGATTGGTGACGGTACCGGTGGAAATCGCGATGACCGGTCTACCAGGCTTGGTAGAGATGCGTTCCTTGAACAAAAGCGGGCTTTCTCTTATCACTCTTGTATTTACCGACCAGACCGACGTTTACTTCGCGCGTCAGCTGGTAATGGAAAGGCTGATTGAAGTATCCAACAGGATGCCAAAGGGTATCACACCGGTACTCGGCCCCGTATCGACGGGTCTGGGCGAGGTATATCAATACACCATCGAACACCCCGACGATGGCGAACGTGCTCTCACGACGCAGGAATTGACTGAACGGCGCACCATACAGGACTGGGTGGTGCGTCCATTACTGCGCTCCGTTCCCGGCGTGGCTGAGATAAATTCCATGGGAGGATTTGTCAAGCAATATCATGTGTTGGTCAACCCCGACCGGTTACGCCATTATGACTTGACATTGGCGCAGGTTGACAGGGCCATCGCCAGTAATAATGCCAACGCCAGCGGCAATATACTTCCACTGCATGCCGAACAGTACCTGATCCGTGGCGTTGGCCTGATCCAGACGCTGGATGACATCCGAAATATCGTTCTTAAAGAGCTGGACGGTATACCAATATTTGTTCGTGACGTGGCGCGGGTGGAGTTTGGCACCGAGGTGCGCCAGGGCGCCAGCATCAAGAACGGCTACACCGAGTCTGTCGCGGGCATAGTAATGATGTTGCGCGGCGGGAACGCCAAGGAAATCGTTGGGCGGGTGAAGGAGAAGGTGGCCGAAATCAATGAGCGTGCGCTGCTGCCGGGTGGACTACAGATCGTACCTTTTTACGACCGAACCGATCTCGTGGATTCCGCGCTGTGGACGGTGAGCAAAGTGCTGATCGAAGGCATACTGCTCGTGGTAGTGATATTGTTCATCTTCCTCGGGGATGTACGCTCCAGCCTGATTGTAGTGGCGACACTCATTATTACGCCGCTGATCACCTTCATGGTGATGAACCAGCAGGAGATCTCCGCGAACCTCATGTCACTGGGGGGATTGGCTATAGCAATCGGACTGATGGTCGATTCCACGGTGGTTGTGGTGGAAAATGTCTATCATCGCCTGGGTCATGCTACCAGCGGCGAATCCAGGCTGCAAATTATCGTAGAAGCGGTGGTCGAGGTGGGAACGCCGGTAATTTTTGGCATTTCGATCATTATTCTGGTGTTTCTGCCGCTGATGGCGCTGCAAGGCATGGAAGGCAAGACGTTCAGTCCGCTTGCATTCACTATCGCCATTGCACTGGCGGTATCGCTTATTGTTTCCCTGACACTTTCGCCAGTACTCTGCGCGTACATGCTCAAGGGGGGCGCTGACCATGACACCAGAATTATCGCTTTGCTCAAATCGGGCTACCGTCGCCTTCTCAATTCGGCGCTAGCCAGGGAGAAAGTTACTATCATCATATCCCTGGGCCTGCTCGTGCTGTCTTTTTCCCTGTTCCCGTTGCTGGGTAAATCCTTCATCCCGACAATGCAGGAGGGCTCGATAACGCCGGTTATCATCCGTGTACCCTCAATTTCTCTAGATGAAGCCATCAAGATGGAATCAGAGGCAATGAGACTGATTGCCGCAGTGCCTGGGGTCAAGAGCGTAGTATCCAAGCTCGGTCGTGGCGATTCCCCTGCGGACCCGGCATCGCAGAACGAATCGGACCCCATTGCCGCGCTGGATCCGGATTCGGGTCGCACCCAGAAAGAAGTGGAAGAGGATATCCGCAAGGTATTGGCGGTGCTACCCGGCGTATCCATCGTCTTGTCGCAACCGATCGAACAACGGGTGGACGAGATGGTCACCGGCGTGCGCTCGCAGGTCGCGATCAAGATCTTTGGCGACAATCTGGAAGAGTTGCGCAAGCTGTCGGAGCAGGTGGCGCGCATCCTCAAGTCCGTGCGCGGCGCCAGAGATATTCGTATCGAACGTTTGTCCGGCCAGCAATCTCTGACCATCGACATCAATCGCCGCGCTATTGCGCGTCACGGTCTCAACGTCGCCGACGTGAACGAGCTTATCGAAACCGCTGTCGGCGGAAAAGCGGTTACTACCGTGTTTGAGGGCGAGCGCCGCATTGTCCTTCTTCTGCGCTTTCCCGAACGGTTTCGCAACGATGTCGAGGCGATCCGCGATCTCGTGTTGCGAGTGCCTGGAAAAACCGGGCCGGACGGCGCCTCGGCGCAAGGCGGCGTTTTAGTACCGCTGCGCGCGGTGGCGGACATCCAGGTCGTCGATGGACCGGCACTGGTGTCCCGCGAATACGCGAAACGCCGCGTGGTGATCGGCGCCAATGTACATGAACGCGATCTCGGCGGTTTCGTTGCAGAAGTACAGGAGCGTGTCGCCAAGGAAATCAAACTGCCAACCGGCTATTATTTTGTCTGGGGCGGCCAGTTCGAGAATATGGAACGTGCCATGGCGACACTTTCGCTGATAGTTCCGCTTACTATTGTAGCGATCTTCTTCCTGCTCTTCGTATTGTTCAACTCGATCAAGCTTGCGGGACTCATCATTCTGGTACTGCCGTTTGCTTCGGTCGGGGGCGTTATCGGGCTTTTCGTCACCGGCGAATATCTTTCGGTTCCGGCCTCAGTGGGTTTTATCGCCTTATGGGGCATTGCGGTACTGAACGGGGTAGTGCTGATTTCCTATATACGGAAGTTGCGTGATGAAGGGGCCAGCGTGGCCGACGCGGTCATCAAGGGCTGCGAGCAGCGCTTTCGTCCCGTGCTGATGACGGCCACCGTTGCCATGTTGGGTCTGGTACCGTTTCTTTTTGCTACCGGCCCCGGTTCCGAAGTGCAACGTCCGCTGGCCGTCGTGGTGATCGGCGGACTGATCACCTCGACTTTGCTGACACTCGTTGTATTGCCCACGTTGTACCGCTGGTTCGACGAGAAGCCCGTACACGCCAGGTACATGCCTTAGTGAGACAATAGCGAAGATCAAAACGATATCTGTACTATTCCTATAGACACTATGCGAGGCATAACGTCAAATTCCTGACCCCCCGAAGATGGCTGTGCTGGAGGCAGTTCTCTCGCCACTCCTCATTAATAACCCAAACCGAAGGAAGAGCGCACTGCTTTCGCTGAGAAGATCACAATTTGTGCCGTTGTTACGAATTATCCTGAGTCCGGTTGCTGGACAGGGTGGAGTGAACCCACCAAAAAGGTGAATCTCAAGGGATGCAAAAAATCTTTTTTGGCTATAGCGCTTCGTTGACAGATGAGCTGAAAAACGAGCGCTCAACTGTCGGATTCAGGATAATTGCTTCATCTGATCGTTCTCGCGGTTGTGCATGATAGTGAGACCGGCAATATAGGAAGGGGGCGGTCTGGTTACCACCTAATGGATCAGCTCGGCATATCCAGGGAGGCAGCCTGCTATAACCAACGCTTCCATAAGGTTGGGCTGTGATCGGACAGCGAGGATGAATTTCCTTCTTTTCTCAAAGCGCTGATACTAACCCGGATGTTTCATAAATTGACGCGCCCTCGCTGGTCTTTTGTTTCGTATGAAAATTTCGTTCAGTCGGGCGTATGAATAACTACGCCACTCTTTCACAAAATCTCCCTACAAAACAAAATCCTGCGCAATCATCACGCGAATTTATGAAACATCCGGGTTAAAATACTTAACCTGAAAAATACTCGTAAAGTTATCGAGAAGCCACGCCACCGAGAAGAGCCATGTCATCATCCCAAACTACTGCAAAAGATAAAGTTAAAATTCTGGCCGAGGCCTTGCCTTATATTCGGCGTTTTCACGGTAAAACGATTGTTGTTAAATATGGCGGTAATGCCATGATCGAGGAGCATCTTAAACAAGGCTTCGCCCGCGATGTTGTGCTGCTGAAGCTAGTAGGGATGAATCCTGTAATCGTTCACGGGGGCGGGCCCCAGATCAACGATATGCTGAAGCGGGTGGGCAAGCAAGGCGCGTTTATCCAGGGAATGCGCGTGACCGATGCCGAAACGATGGATGTGGTGGAAATGGTGCTAGGACTGATCAATAAGGAAATCGTCAACCTTATAAACCAGCATGGAGGTCTTGCAGTTGGCTTGACCGGTAAAGATGGCAGCTTTATTCGCGCAAATAAAATGCTTATGCAGGATAGTGAGAAATCGGGCGCATGGCTCGATATCGGGCAGGTAGGGGAGATCGAAAGCATAAATCCTGCTCTGATCGAGCTACTGGAAACACGCGATTTTATTCCGGTAATTGCGCCTGTAGGCGTGGGTAAAAATGGCGAATCCTACAATATCAATGCCGATCTGGTTGCGGGAGAGCTGGCTAGAGTTCTGAATGCAGAAAAACTGATACTGCTTACTAATACCCCCGGCGTGCTGGACAAGGATGGTAACCTGCTAACCGGATTGACGGCGCAGAGAGTAGATGAATTATTTGCCGACGGGACTATCTCGGGAGGCATGATACCAAAAATTGGTTCTGCGCTGGACGCAGTAAAAAGCGGCGTTAAATCCTGTCATATTATTGATGGGCGCGTCGAGCATGGATTGCTGCTTGAAGTGATGACGGATGAAGGCGTGGGAACGCTTATTAAGGCGAACTAGGCGGATTAGGCGAGCCCTTACCATAGATTCACGGCAGGATACGAATTCGGTTCCAGCTCCATTGACCCAGATGGCGTTATCGCCGCTAACGATATTTCCCGACTTATCTCGTGAATATTCACGCCTGAGCCGCCTTTGGCTTGACACAGGCTTAAAAAATTTGAATTACAGAGTTATCGAATCGAGGAATACATGGCAGCCAAGCCCGGCGAAAGAAAAGATCAAATCCTGCAGGTTCTGGCGGGGATGCTGGAAGAGCCCCGTGCCGGGAAAATCACTACAGCGGCGCTGGCTGCCAACCTGCATGTTTCCGAGGCCGCACTTTATCGTCATTTCGCCAGTAAGGCCCAGATGTACGACGGCTTGATCGAGTTCATCGAGAAAACGTTATTCAGCCTTATCAATAAGTTGACAACGGAAGAGTCAAGTGGCGTTAAGCAAGTAGAAGGGATTTTAGCGCTACTGCTTGGTTTTGCGAAGAAGAACCCCGGTATGACAAGAGTATTGATCGGCGATGCGCTGATAAATGAAAATGATCGCCTGCAAGCACGCATCAATCAATTGCACGACCGGTTGGAGGCGACGCTGAAACAGGCGCTGCGCTTCGCCGCCGGTGAGCGTGAAATCGCGTCCGATTCGGACATATCCGCCCAGGCAAACATGCTGATGTGCTACATTACGGGCCGTTGGCATCAATTTGCTAAAAGCGACTTCAAGCGAGATCCGATGGAGTATTGGGAAGCGCAACGCCGGGCAATACTCTCAAGTGAGGCATTCAAACATGTTGTTCCGGCCGATGATTGAAATGCTGCTGGCAAAGCAGGGCAGTGCGCCCGCGTGCACGCCGGGCTGAACCAGGGCAAAGCACGCAATGCGCCAACCAGGGCTGCGTTCTCTACTACCGGCGTGAAATCCGGAACCGCAGCTTCGAGGAAGGTTACAGTCCAGCTAGCAGGTCATAACCATTTCATGCTAATCGCCGCCTGTTCGCTCTGTTGGCTGAAATAGGTGGCCCTACGAATTGCGCCGAATTAAATGTAACCGAAAGGTATTCTGAGAAATAACGTTGCGCCATATTGAAGGTTACCGAAAAGGAGACCTTGATATGGTAA
>NZ_FMWY01000045.1:0-7324 GCF_900103145.1 Nitrosospira sp. Nsp18
CACTCTTTACCATATCAAGGTCTCCTTTTCGGTAACCTTCAATATGGCGCAACGTTATTTCTCAGAATACCTTTCGGTTACATTTAATTCGGCGCAATTCGCGGGCGAGGTCTCGGCCATTTGCAGATTTCAATGCTTCGGTGTTGGCGCGAATTTTTGGTTTATCCAGAAGAGGCAGGCGTGCCAGGTCCGCGAGACTGCGCACGTGGGACGCCTTGAACCCAATGCTTGTGAACAGATTGCGGTAATAAGGGACATGCGCCTCGACGTGGGTAAGGAGTCGCTGCAGTTTGGCAAACTGGAACGCTTCCAGACGTCTGGTATCCCACCATTGAGATAGCTCCATCTCTTTGCGAACCGCAACGCTACTGTGGTTTTTGATGCGCTCGTGAAGGGGAAAAACAAGGCTGGAGATCAGAGATGTATATAAGCTCATTTTAAGAATTTAGCAGGCTTGGCGTTGGCCTTGTAATGAATTATGCTTCAAGAGATGATATTGAATATTCGGCGCAAAAAGGGAGGCAGCAGCACGCTTTGCGAGAAAGCTTTGTTGAGGTGGTGCGGCCTCATCCATAACCAGGCAAACGGAAGAATTACCAGCATCACCAGGAACAGGGGCGGGAGGATTCGGCGCGCGCGTCGCTCGTAAAAGCTCACGATAGAAAATTTGCCGCATGAGATAACCGCTGATGACAAAGAACAAGTCCACACCGATGTAGCCGCCCCTGAACCACTCAAAACCCGCATGGAACAGAACGACGGGGATAACCGCGACGGCTCTCAGCCCATCCACTTCAGCGCGATATCTGAATGCCCGGCGTGCTCTTTCACCAACGCTTTGCGGTAACACGGCAGCTTCACCTTGTGCCTTTTGTTCACGTTATGAAGCTAAACCTGAATCCGGCAGCTGAGGCCGGTTTGTCAGCTTTTTGACAACCAGGGCTGTAATAGGATTCTTTGCGCCCCATGAACTTCATTTTTCCTAGTGAACTCACAACAACGCGCTAGATAAGTCAGTTTATCGCAGTCTTGAAGCAAGACGTGGAAGGATTTGCGGAATAGGCGCCCGGCAGGGCCGAAAAGCATGAACAGGCCTGCATGCGGCTTTAAGCTGATGCAGGTGATTCGCCAGCCACTAGGAAACAGGATGGTCTCGTCATTTTTGCAGGGCCTGCCTGTAAACGCGGAGCAGGCGATCCCGGACATTTGGCCATGTGTAGTGCTGCACGGCCTCGACCCCGGCCTTGCTGAGTTGCGTTGCCTTGGCAGGGTCGTTTAGCAGTGTAAGAACGGCGTTGGCTATGGCCTCGGGATTTTGCGGGGGGACAAGTAAAGCCGTCTTTTCATGTTCCACCATAAAGGGCACTCCGCCGACATCTGTACTCACTATCGGAACGCCACTGGCCAATGCTTCCAGCAATGAGATGGGCATGTTATCGACCAGGCTGGGATTGATCATGATATCGGCGCTCTGATATAGAGCGGCCATGCCCTCATTATCCACGCGGCCCGTGAATGCAACCACATCCGCCACGCCCAGCCTGCATGCAAGTTCTTCCAGCATCCGCCGCTCTGGCCCGGACCCGGCCAAGGTAAGTTTTGCCGCCGGAAAAGCTTGTTTTATGATAGTGAAGGCGCGCAAGGCAGTGGCATTGTCGTAAATCGGCTCCAGGTTGCGGGTAACGATGATATGCGGAAAACTTGCTTTCGGCAGAGGCGCGGGGCGCGTTGGCATCCCGAAGCGGCTAAGGTCGATAATGTTGGGTACGACGCTGGTAGCGAAACCCCGCTTTCCAAATACAGCTTCAAGAAAACCGGAAGGAACGACGATCGCATCGGCCCGGTGCAGGCTTGGCCTTACCCAAAAAAATGCTTTACTGAAAAAGACATCCGCCTCGCCGCCGCGGTAATTGATAATAACGGGTATGTTTCTGATTCTGGCTATCCAAATGGCCGGGGCGGCAAAAAGGTGCCATGACCAGCCGGAATTAGCCATCACGTGAAATAACTGGACCCTGCTTGCCGAAACCCAGAGGTGAGCAAGATAAGAGAGCAACCGAAAACCCGCTCTTATCCCCTTGAGCCTGCCAACCCAATGGGGATGGTAGGGGCGATTGACCTGAATCAACTCCACCGTGGCATCTTCCTCTCGCAGCAACCGGGCTAGTTGCAGCATCTGGTTCGCCATCCCCCCCGATGGAGGCGGTAGGGGCCCAATCAGGCCGATGCGCAAGCCAGCCGCTTTCACGACGATACCCGCTTGGCGACAAGCGGGGCGTAGACGCCTCGGTAACGGGCAACACTGATGGGCCAATTACGTTGTGTTTCCACAAAGCTTCGGGCGGCGTCGCGCAAACCAGGCCATTGACCGGGACTGGCAAGAAGGTTCAACACCCTGGATGCCAGGGCATGCGGATCGCCAGCCTTGAAAAGGACGCCGGTTTTTCCGTCGTCGATCAATTCCAGATGGCCGCCGACATCCGATGCCACGACAAGCCTGCCTTGTGCCATGGCTTCAAGGGGCTTGAGCGGCGTGACGAGGTCGGTGAGCCGCATTTGCAGACGGGGATAGATGAGAATATCGATCAGATTGTAATAAAGAGGTACCTGCTCATGAGGGATACGGCCGGTGAAGATCACCTTGCCTTCGAGGCACAACTGTCTGGTTATCGCCTTTAATTCTTTTTCCTGTGGGCCCCCACCGACCAGCAGGACGCGAATATCGGGGTTTCCGGCCAACATTTCCGGTAGTGCCCGCAACAGGACGGTCAAACCCTCATAAGCATAAAATGAACCAATGAAGCCCAGCAGCGTTTTTCCCTCAACGCCAAGATCTGCGGCAAGCTGCGGGTCCCTGCTTTTGCCCACGCTGAAGTTTTCGATGTTGACGGCGTTGGGGATAACCGTTACCTTTTCCGATGCAATGCCGCGCCCGAGAATGTCAGTGCGCAGGCCTTCGCAAATGGTGGTGATGGCGTCAACGCGCCTCAAGGCGTAACTCTCCAATCCACGCGTAAGGCGATACCTTAATCCCCATTCACGGCTGGTGCCGTGATCCACTGCTGCGTCTTCCCAGAACGCTCTGATTTCATAGACGACCGGGATGCTCAACTTGCGGCCTACGCGAAGCGCGGGTATGGCGTTAAGTACCGGGGAGTGGGCGTGCAGGATATCAGGCTTGATGATTTGGGCTGTCTCGCTGAGGCGGCGGGTCAGGTTTTCGATGACGGAAACCTGATTCAGGACGGGAAGTTTCGACCCGAAACCTGTTGCCTCCGGTGTTCTATAAAAGTGCCAGCCTTCAACATCTTCTTCCAGCACGCTGCAATTTTCCTGTTTTGATCCGGTCAGGTGAAAGGTTTCCCATCCCAGAGCGCGCTGCTCTTTGAGAATGGAGAGCGTCCTGAATGTATAGCCACTGTGGAGGGGAATGGAATGGTCAAGAATATGCAGGATTCGCATCAATTTACTTAGGTTATTTTGGCATGCTCTAGAGCTATTATTACGGCGGATCAGCGAAAAGATTCAAGTTCTGCGCCTAATCGTGGACATATACCATGTTAATAAATGGTTTGGTCTATAACCATTGGTTTTCGACTTTATCCTTCCCCTGGTCGATGTTATTCGAGCTTGGGAACGCGAGCCGCATATTCCGGGGAAACAGCTTATTCATAGGGATTTGTTCTGTTGGGGCTTTAGTTTGATTTCCATGCCCATATGCGGCAGTGGAATAACGAGACCACCCGCCTGTTCCTTTTTATCCAGGTAGCGGTAGACCCGGATTGACAGATTATCAAACTCCGGCACATTGGTTAGTACCGGGATTTCCTTAATCATCTGGAACCGGTGGTCATCCATGGCTTTAGCCAGGAGTTTAAATTCAGGCAGATCCACTACGTCGCGGCTCTCGATCACGATGATCCCTACCCCATAACGGTCGATTAACCCGATGACATCTTCCACGTTCTGGACATAGGAGACCATGCCGAATGCCTTGTGTACCGCCATGGATACCAGGATCTTGTCGGCTCGCAATACCGCCTTGTTCTTCTCGGGATCAACGGCGCGCAGGTGAAAGATGAAATTTCCGTCATGTTTTCCGGCAAACAGAATCAAGCCGGTATCGTCCTGCCGCACGACAAATTCAGCTGCTTGTTCGTATCCGGCTACATAGGTGTGGGTCTTGGTCGATCCCACATATACATTCCAACTGGCAAGCACAGCCAGAAACACGAACGCGGCTCGACGTATACCGGCGTTCAGCACGACTCCCGGGCTTAATGGCATACAGGCCAGCAATGCCAGCGGGGGCAAGGCATACATGGTGTAGCGCAAAACATTCCCCTCGCCGCGTCCGACGACTAATACCGTAAACAGGTATGAGGCCGCAAGCCAAAAAAAGATCAGCGAATCCTGCGGCTTGCCCCTGGTACCCATATGTGCCCGGAACGCAACGCCTATCAGAATGGCGATACCAAGCGGCCATCCGCAAACATCCCACAGTGCTGACCAATAATATCCCCAGCGCCTTCCGTTGAACAGTTGCGAGCTGTTCGGACCGAATTGATTCACCAGAGCATTGACCGGTATTGCACCGAACTTGAGCGCATGCATTGTGAGCAATGCGCTGGCAGCGCCAACTATGACATACGCCAGCGCAGCCTCTTTACGCCATAGCAACCGTCCATGTCCGGTGAGCAATGCGTAGGCCAGCAAGGCGGGCAGGATGAATACGGTAGTTTGCTTGAGCAGCAGCATGGATGCCAGCGCAAGCCCGGCAAGTGCAGCGCGGCGCCAACTTGGATGACTCAGATAACGATCAAATGCCAGAATGGACACAATGATCATCGCCACTGCCGGGACCTCCAGCATGATGGAACGTGTCCAATCGAGCACGCCCGGCGTCGAAAGATAAAGCAGGCAGGACAGTACTGTAGCTGCGCGCCCCCAGATTGGCCGCGCCCAGGCATACCATGCTGATACGCCAACCAGAGCGAAGACCATTACGGTGAGATGGGCGCTGAATTCGGTGATTCCGAAAATAGCGAAAAAAACAGACTCCACGACGGGGAAAAACGGCGGATACCAGTTTAATGCCAGGGCGGGATATTGAGCAAAATACTGAAGAGCGTACTCATAGGGCGCCCTCCAGGGCACGTCCTGCCAGAGATCAAAAAAGAAGACGCCGTTCATCGCATGGCGGGATTCATCGGTCCACCAGAATTCTCCAGGATTCAGCGCGTTCCAGAAGAGCACGCACACGCCACACCACAGCACCAGCAGGGCGAGCGCATCGCGAGAATTGAGCCGTATGCTCGAATCAAGTCTTGAATCAGCCTGATCAGGTTGCACCGTAGGCCGGGCGCCCGGCGTTGTCATTTCTTCATAACTCTGCAATGACCTCCAGGATGACTTCGCTTTGGAACTCCTCCAACCCCAGCCATAACGGCAACCGTACCAACCGTTCGCTCAGCAATTGCGTCTGGGTTAGCGATCCGGATCTGCGTCCGTATTTTTCCCCCATGGGGGAGCTGTCAAGTGGAATGTAGTGAAAGACGGTTCCTATTCCCTTCTGTTTGAGTGCGGCGATGAAAGTGCTGCGCTTGTCGAGATTCGGCAACAAAAGGTAGTACATGTGCGCGTTATGCGTGCAACCCCGGGGAATGATGGGACGACGTATCTTGCCCTGTATTTCCACTGAGCCGAAGTTATCGTGATAGGTGTTCCAGATACCCAACCGGCGATTCGTGATGGAATCAGCCTCTTCCATTTGAGCCCATAAAAAGGCAGCTATCAGTTCACTCGGAAGATAGGATGAACCGAAATCAACCCAAGTGTATTTATCGACCTGACCCCGAAAAAAAAGGCTGCGGTTGGTACCCTTTTCCCTGATTATTTCGGCTTTTTCACTAAAACTCGGCGCATTTATCAATAGGGCGCCGCCTTCTCCGGAAATGATGTTCTTGGTCTCATGAAAACTCAATGCGGCGAGATGGCCTATACTCCCCAGCGGCCGCCCTTTATAGGTGGACATGATGCCCTGCGCGGCGTCTTCGATTACCAGCAAGCCGTATCTTTCCGCTAACGACATGATGGTATCCATCTCGCAGGCGACGCCCGCGTAGTGAACCGCCACGATCGCCCTTGTTTTCGGCGTGATTGCCGCCTCTATCAAGGTCTCATCGATATTGAAGGTGTCGGGCCGAATGTCGACGAATACCGGTACGCCTCCCCTCATTGCAAACGCATTGGCGGTCGAGACAAAAGTGTAGGAGGGCATGATGATCTCATCGCCGGCGTGAATGTCAGCAAGAATCGCCGCCATCTCCAGCGCAGCTGTGCACGAATGCGTCAGCAATGCTTTCTCACAGCCGATGCGATTCTCCAGCCATGCGTTGCACTTTCTGGTAAAAATTCCGTCACCGGCGAGATGGCCGCTGGCATGAGCCTGGCTTACGTACCACAGCTCTTTTCCGGTCATGTAAGGCTTGTTGAATGGGATCATGGCCGCGCTTGCTTTTGGGTTGTATTCTTGAAAATAAGGTGAAAGAGTTAGGCGCGCGCGATGATAATCAAGCCGCCGACTACCATTATGGTACCGATTACGCTCTGGATGGTGAGTAACTCATTCAGAAAAACCACCGAGAAAACCATGACGATGACAAACGCCAGGCTCATGAAGGGGTAAGCGTAATTGAGTTCGAAACGAGTCATTGCCGCCATCCACGCAAGCGAAGCAAGAAAAGCAGAAAGTAAGGCCGATATGATCCATGGATTGAAGAACTGCTGGAAAAGAAATAAGAGTTTGTCGCCCCCCCCTTCCGGCATGCCGCGCGTTTGCGCCATCTGCCACCTGAGCACCAACTGACCATATACCGTGAACAGCAGGGTCAGCAGGATATAAATATGTCCCGCCATATCGAATCGTCCGTTCATCTTTCTCTCATGCTTGATATTCATTCTGGCGCCATTCCCCAGATGTAATGAGGCGCTTCCGGACCCACATTCATTAGCAGGTCGAGTATGGTAACGAAGGGTGAGAACGGCGGGAAGCATTGCCGATAAGCGGGATATACCGGGTATTCCTTATACACCAGTTCAATGCCGGCCTCAGCAAACATAGGTTCATCAATATAATCCCTGGCTGAAGGACCGCTGATATATTTTGTCGCGCCTACGCTCTCAAGGATACCGATCAACCGCTCGGTTTTGCGTCCATAGACGCCCAGCGCGTTGCGCCATAGAAAAAGGTTACCGAAACAGTTTTGCAGTTAACGTTGTGCCATAAGGAAAGGAATTCATTTTAGTGCATCGAAGATGATTT
>NZ_FMWY01000024.1:0-52488 GCF_900103145.1 Nitrosospira sp. Nsp18
AAATCATCTTCGATGCACTAAAATGAATTCCTTTCCTTATGGCACAACGTTAACTGCAAAACTGTTTCGGTAACCTTTTTCTATGGCGCAACGCGCCCTACCCGTGAAAAATACAAGGATGGCACACGAAAATCGCTGCAGCCCAATAATATGGAACGACCGAACGGGTGAAATAATAATCCCCAAGCCTAAGACCGGCTGAGAAAATATAAATATCGTCTTCCTCATATAGAAGCTTGTGAGATAGGGATGACTCGATGCACCGTGAGATCAGTGAGGATTTGTTAGGCGGCGCTCGAGTGCGTGCCTATTCGGTCATAACTGGCTCAGTTGTATTGCGTGCAGGCTCATCCGTACCGCATGCCGTGCATGCCGGGTCCTTATTCAGTTTGACTGAACGCCATTCCATCATCAAACCATCGAGCAGCAGGAGACGCCCATTCAGCGTTTCACCGATATTCAGCAGGATCTTTAGCGACTCGGCTGCTTGCACACAACCAATAATCCCTACCAGTGGCGCAAACGCACCCATAATAGCGCAACGCATATCCTCATTTTCACCAGTTTCAGGAAACAGGCATTGATAACAGGGGCTGTGCTCCTGGCGTAGGTCGAATACGGCAACCTGTCCATCGAAGCGCACTGCTGCGCCCGATACAAGCGGTTTTTTACGAATGATACAGGCCTGGTTGATGGCAAGCCGGGTGGAAAAATTATCGCTCGCATCTACCACGACATCGGCATTCGCAACCACCTTCAACAATTTCTCCTCATCCATGCGCTCATTTAGCGTAATCACGTTGACTTCGGGATTGATTCCGGCAAGTGTCTTTTTGGCGGAATTCGTCTTGGTCGTGCCGATACGACCAGTGGTGTGAATGATTTGGCGCTGGAGATTGGTCAGGTCGACTTCGTCACTGTCGCAAATGGTAAGTTTGCCGACACCACTTGCGGCGAGATACATCGCCGCAGGCGAACCCAACCCGCCTGCACCGACAATAAGTACATGTGACCGAATTAAAGCTTCCTGCCCTTGTATGCCGATTTGCGGCAATAAAATGTGGCGGCTGTAGCGCAGCAGTTGGTCGTCATTCATTGGTCACAATGGCGAGCGGTTGTTGAGGCACTGGAGCAAGATTCATTGTTGCCGGCAGAGATGGACGGCAAAACGGCTTACAGGACGACAATATATGCCCATTGCCTGCTAGTATGGCGGCGGAATTATTGGGGATGTAATTCTCATGCGATGAGATGCACTTTGCTGTTGATGCCCTATTGCTCAGTGTAAGCACGTGTGCAATAGGGCAGGCTGGCTGAGCTATAAAAATAGCTCGCATCGACACGACATCTATTGCCTTATGATGGAACTAGGTATCTGATCCTTTGCAGGCCGCAAACTGCCAATATACAACGTAGGGCGTGCAATAAGAAAAGCGTGCTAGGCCGAATGACGATCTCTTTTACAGCCGGCGTGCTTCTACATAACCTGAGCAAGCTTCCAATTGCCAGTAACGCGATCTACGGAGGAATTATCTATAGCTTCTCTAATTCCTCCGCTTTGTGACAATCGCCGGTTGAATCAATTCGTTATTTTTGCCGAGTTCTTGTTCGCTGGGCTAGCTTTGAAATAATTCATCGCCTGGGTCAGCAACAGGTCGCCGCTGGAGCCAAATTCCGCTGGGGGCTCCTGTTTCTTGTTTTTATCCTCTCCGTTCTCCGGTTTGAGTATCTTGGCCTCGGGCTTGGGTGCTACCTTTATCGCTTCTGTCGCAGGTTTGGCCTCTTGTGGTTTTCCATTGGACAGGTGGCGGTCCAGGTCGGCTTCGCGCAAACGCTCAAATTCATCTTTCGCGGATTCGTCGAGGATATCGGGTGTAATCCCCTTGGCCTGGATGGATTGTCCGTTAGGCGTGTAGTAACGCGCAGTGGTGAGCTTTATGGCCGTGTTGTTACCCAACGGCAGGATGGTTTGCACCGACCCTTTCCCGAATGTTTGCGTGCCCATCACGACGGACCGTTTGTGATCCTGAAGCGCGCCTGCGACAATCTCCGAAGCAGAGGCCGAGCCGCCATTTACCAGCGTAATCATTGGCACCGTCTTGATCGCCGCCGGTAGCCGCTTCAGATAGTCGCTTTTTGTATCGCGCAGGTAGAATTCAGGGCTGGCTTTGAGCTTCATCTTGGCATCTTCAGTACGGCCATCGGTATACACCACCAGCGAATTGGCCGGCAGGAAGGCGGCAGACACCGCTACGGCACCGTTCAGCAAGCCTCCGGGATCGTTGCGCAGATCCAGTACCAGCCCCTTCATCGGCACGGTACTCTCTTTAAACAATTTATCGATGGCCTTGGTCAGGTTTTCGCCCGTTTGTTCTTGAAACTGCGTGATGCGTATGTATGCATAACCCGGTTCAATCAGCTTCGACTTGACGCTCTGTATCTTGATGACTGCCCGTACCAGCGTGAACACCAGCGGTTTGGTCTCACCCTTCCGCAACACGGTGAGGGTTATCGAGGTGTTGGGTTTGCCCCGCATACGCTTGATGGCATCGGTAAGCGAGAGGCCTTTGACTGCAGTATCGTCCAGCTTGATGATAAGGTCACCCGGTTTGATGCCTGCCCGAAACGCGGGCGTGTCTTCGATTGGCGAAATCACCTTGACGAATCCGTCTTCCATGCTGACTTCAATGCCCAGTCCCCCAAACTCACCCTGCGTACCGATTTGCAGTTCCTTGAAGGCGTCCATGTCCAGATAGGCTGAATGTGGATCCAGGCCGGTCAGCATTCCGTTGATCGCCTCTGTGATAAGTTTCTTGTCTTCTACCGGCTCGACGTAATCGCTCTTGATGCGACCGAATACTTCAGTGAATGCGCGGAGCTCTTCGATTGGAAGAGGATGCAGCACCCCCTGGGTTTCCTTGTCGGCATTGGCAGAAAAATTGAGGCTCAGCATCACGCCGGTGATCACGCCGAAGATGACCAAGCCAAAGTGCCGCATCTTGTTACCCATTAAACGTTCTCCACATTTGTCCACGCAGTGTCGTTACTCATTTTATTCTGACCCAGTTCAAAGGGTCAAACGGTTTGCCTTGATGGCGCAATTCAAAGTATAAACCGGATTCGGGGTTACCACCGCTGTTTCCCACCGTAGCGATCGTATCCCCTCCGCGAACGGAATCCCCCACCTTTTTATGGACGGTTTCGTTATTACCGTAGAGGCTCATGTAGCTGCTGCCGTGATCTACAATCATCAGATTGCCGAATCCTCTCAGCCAGTCGGCAAATACGACGCGCCCACCGGCAATGGCTTTCACATCTCCACCCATAGCCGAACGAATGAATAACCCTTTCCATGTAATACCCCCATCAGCACGTGGACTACCGAAGCGGTTCGCAAGTTCCCCCAGTACCGGCAAACTCAAGCGGCCTTTCAACGACGAGAACGGGCTTCCATGGGTAGAAGCGTCGGGCAATCTCTCGTTGCTAAGGGAACCGGGACCGCGCGAGGAGCTCCGTTTTTTCCGCGCGAGCATTTTAGCGATTTTGTCTACCAGCCGAGCCAGACGATCTTCGTCGCGCTTGAGCTTGCTGATTTCAAGCCGCTGCTGATCGGCCTGGAGCGAAATCTGTGCGAGCAGTTCTGCGCGCTCGGCTTTTTTTCTCTCAAGGTGTTTTTTATGCTCGGCCTGCTTAGCCTGGATCGCAGTTATTTCCGCAGTTTTTTCGCGGCTTTGGGTGGCGAGCGCATCAAGCCGTTGAAGATTTGCGCGGAGAGCATCTATTTCCTCCATGCGTGCGCGGGAGAGATAGCCGTAGTAATGCAGATCACGGGCAATTTCATTCGGGTCTTGCTGATTGAGCAAGAGGCCCAGATACTCTTTTTTACTACCTCCATCCAAATATTGCCGGTAAAGCAATTTGCCCAATTGCAACTGTTGCGCCTGGATATCCTCCGCGACCAGCCCGGACTGTGTTTTTAATTGGCTTAGCTTTCCATTGGCTTCATGTTGCTCCCGCGCAAGCGCTATCAACTTACGATTGGCGGCGTTGATAGCCTGCTCCGCTTCGCGCAGTGCACCAGCCGCTCCCGATTTCGACTCCTCCGTATCCGCCAGTTCTTCCTGTAAGCTTTCAATTCGACTGCGCAGTTGCTTCAGCTCTTCCTTTTCAACCTTGGGAGCTGCATGAAGCGAATGCGGCAGTATCAGTGCCCCAGCCAGAATAAGCTTGCAAATCACACTCAACCATATATTGATATCGCGCAGGAATGAAATTTTCAACCGTATCTTTACCGAAGAAGCCATACGCCACGGGCGCGATACAGATTCACCTGGAGAAACTGCCAAGCTACGATGAAGACTATCGTACGTACAAATGAAACGGATGAGTAGAACTCATGGCTAAGGTGATATTTTCCCCTGATTTGCTACAACCTGCATCGCTTGTTCGATCTCTGCCTGATCGCCGAGATAGTAACTTCGAATAGGTTTCAGATCTTCCTCAAGTTCGTACACAAGCGGAACTCCTGTAGGGATATTGAGTTGCATGACATCTTGCTCGGAAAGATTGTCGAGATACATCACCAGCGCTCGTAGCGAATTGCCGTGAGCAGCGATGAGTATGCGCTGACCGCATTGGACCTGGGGTGCGATGGTTTCGTTCCAGTAGGGGAGAAACCTTGCGACGGTATCCTGCAGGCATTCTGTCAGCGGAACATCTTCTCTCTTTAAATTACGATAGCGGGGATCGAAGCCGGGGTAGCGTTCATCCTCCGGGCTGAGCGCGGGTGGTCGAACATTATAGCTGCGCCGCCAGATCTGCACCTGCTCTTCGCCATACTTGAGTGCTGTCTCAAGCTTGTTCAAGCCTTGCAGCGCACCGTAGTGACGCTCGTTCAATCGCCACGTTAAGTTAACAGGAATCCACATCTGATCCAGTTCGTCCAGCACGATCCATAAGGTGCGAATCGAACGCTTCAATACTGAAGTATATGCAATATCGAACGTAAACCCGCCTTCCCGCAGCAAGCGCCCGGAATTTTGCGCTTCTTCCACACCTTTTGGAGATAAATCCACATCGGTCCAGCCAGTGAACCGGTTCTCCTTGTTCCACGTGCTTTCTCCATGCCGCAGGAGGATGAGTTTTTTCATATTGTTTATAGAAAGGATGAGATTTTCCGCAAAGCGGTTTGAAATGCTATAGTATTTTAATGTATTTCGGGCACGGCCGCAGCATGGGAGAGAGGTTCAAGCCTGAATACCCTGAATACCAGAGGGTTCCCAAGACGAAACGAACTGATTTTTGCCGCCCGGCGCCACATTTGCCAATACATGGCGCCCATAACCTGGTGGTCCAGTCGGACTCTGCGCCGACCAGTCATGGGAATGTGTACTTCTTTATCCGCGGAACAAGAGAATTCCTCAATGTTCCCGTCTCTGATAAAATCCACGGTCAAGTATATCAAGGAGTATGGACGTGTCATTCTTGCAAAACAATATAGCGCTTATCGTGGCTGCTCTGGCCAGCGGTGGCATGCTGTTGTGGCCGATGCTGACGCGCCGCTCCGGCGGCGAGGTGGACACACTGGTAGCGGTTCAAATGATCAATTACAAGGACGGGTTGGCGCTGGACGTGCGCGAAGGTAGTGAATACGAAGCGGGCCATTTACCCAATGCAAAGCATATCCCTGCGGATAAGCTTGAGCAACGGCTCTCCGAGCTTGAAAAATTCAAGGACAAGCCGATTGTATTAATACATCGCACCGGAACGAATTCGTCGGGCAAATCTCGTTCTATCTTGCGCAGCAATGGTTTTACGCACGTATATAACCTTGCAGGCGGCATCGATGCGTGGCGGCAGGCAAACTTGCCGATAGTAAAAAAATAAAGGGGTGCCGATGACGAGGGTAGTCATGTATTCCACGGCTTTCTGCCCGTACTGCATAATGGCGGAGCGAATGTTGCGTGCCCGAGGGGTGACGGAAATAGAAAAAATTCGTATAGATCAGGACCCCGCACGGCGTGCCGAGATGATGGAAAAAACGGGACGCCGCACCGTCCCGCAAATTTACATAGGCGACACTCATGTGGGTGGCTACGATGACCTCGCAAAGCTTGACCGCACCGATGGACTGGTAAAGCTCCTTGCAATCTGATTGGCGTTGCGATAGAAAAAATAAAGTGAGCTTAGCCTTGGTAAAGCGAACATTGAGCCGATGCCAGCTCAAGATTCCAGAATCTGTATCGCCTACGGCGAGCATGCTTTACGCTAACACGATATTTTCGATTACTCTTTCTTGATTATCCTTTTGATTATCCTATGGGCCCCATATGAGCGACCAGCAGCAGCCGGTTTTCAGCATTGAAAAAATCTACGTTCGGGATTTGTCCCTTGAGATACCTAATGCGCCACGAATTTTTCTTGATCGCGAAACGCCCGAGGTCAACATTCAGTTGCATACCAAGAGTGAGCGCATTGATGAAGGCATGTATGAAGTATTGCTGACGATAACCGCCACCGCGAAAGTCAAGGAAAAGACGATGTTTCTGGTAGAGGTGCAGCAAGCGGGCATTTTTCAGATTCGCCATGTGCCTGAAGCTGAAATGGACGCCGTGCTGGGCATTGCGTGTCCTAATATTCTTTTCCCTTACTTGCGTGAAGTGGTTTCCGATATTGTTACCCGTGCCGGATTTCACGCCGTGATTCTAAGCCCTGTCAATTTTGAAGCGCTTTACTATCAAGGTAAACAGCAAGCCGAGCAGAATTCAGCAACGGCAGAGAAGGTGGAAAAAACGGAAGAAACACAAAAAATAACGCATTAGATATGAAATATCCGTGGGCCGGATTATTGAGAATGGTCCTGCTGAAGCGGGCTCTGACGCAATTGTGGATTGTGGTGCTGACGTTTCCGGCGCCTGCCATTGCGGCGCTGGAGTTTTTCTCGATAAACGATGATGCCGTCATTATGTACGACGCGCCATCACTCAAGGCCGTTAAGCTATATGCCGCAAGTCGTGATCTACCGGTAGAGGCCGTGGTGAAAGTCGAAGGCTGGGTCAAGATTCGCGATAGCGAAGGTACCCTGGCCTGGGTAGAAGCAAAAGCATTGAGCGAAAAACGCCATGTCATCGTTACTGCCCCTCTCGCAGAGGTGTATCAGGCTGAGAATACAAGTTCGCCGCTTGTATTCCAGGCGCAGCAAGGCGTCATCATGGAATGGCTCGAGTCAGCAGCCAATGGTTGGGTCAGAGTGCGCCATCGCGATGGTCAAAGCGGTTACGTCAGAGCAAACCAGGTCTGGGGTTCATGAGAATAACCGTTTTGGGCGCGGGCGCCTGGGGAACTTCCCTGGCGATCAGTCTCAGTGCGAATTCCAACTCCGCTCACCAAGTCACTTTATGGTCCAGGGATCCGCAGCATGTTGCCGAGCTTGTTTCCGAGCGTGTCAACAAGCGTTATTTCCCCGCTTTTCCCTTGCCCGACTCTCTGCGGTTGACGTCAGCTCTCGATGTGGCTGTTGAAGCGGCGGAACTCGCTCTGATCGTTGTTCCGGTTTCAGGGTTGCGCGCGACATTACGTGGAATTGTTGCCTGCGGAAAACCCGTACCGATCATATGGGGATGCAAGGGATTCGAGGCAGGATCCGCGAAGCTTCCTCATCAGGTTGCGGAGGAAGAATACGATGGGATGGCGCCTTGCGGCGTTTTGTCGGGCCCCAGTTTCGCGCAGGAAGTCGCGCAGAACCTTCCTGCCGCCTTGACTCTGGCATCTCATGATGTGGACTTTTCACGGAGGGTTGCGGCCCAATTGCATACCGCGAGATTGCGCGTTTATTCATGCAGCGATATCGTTGGCGTGGAAACGGGTGGGGCAGTCAAGAACGTGATATCGATTGCCACAGGAATCTGCGACGGCCTCGCACTTGGCTACAATGCCCGAGCGGCGTTGATTACGCGAGGTCTGGCCGAGATTGCCCGTCTGGGCCTCAAACTCGGCGGGTGTATGGAAACGTTCATGGGATTGACCGGCCTGGGCGATTTGATACTGACCTGCACCGGTGATCTGTCACGCAACCGGCGAGTGGGACTCGCGCTTGCAGCAGGGCGTCCGTTGCCGGCAATACTGCGGGAATTAGGACATACCGCCGAGGGAGTTCATACAGCGGGGGAAGTATTGCGGCTGAGCCAGGAGTTGAAAATCGAAATGCCGATCACCAGAGCGGTATGCAGCATACTTCATGATGGGGTGCCGGCACGAGAAGCGGTGGAAGCGTTGCTTAACCGCGAGCCGAAGACCGAAAATTATTGAACCACTGGAGGGTGGGTAGAAGCCCTTCTTGACCCAGGTTTTATTTGGCTTTCCCGAAGCCCATCTGGCGCCAGGCTTCATAAACGACCACCGCAACCGTATTGGACAAATTGAGGCTGCGGCTACCGGACACCATGGGCACGCGGATGCGGCGTTGCTCGGGAAAACTTTCCAATATCTCAGCCGGCAGTCCCCGGCTCTCCGCGCCGAAAAGAAATGCATCTCCGCTCTCGAATGAAGCCAGGTCATAGCGATGTTTTCCCTTCGTAGAGGCAGCAAAAACGCGGCGACCCTCCAGTTGCTCCGCGCACGCTTTCCAGCTTGCATGAACCGTCATGCTGGCAAACTCGTGATAGTCCAGCCCGGCGCGCAGTAACTGCTTATCTTCCAGAGTAAAGCCCAGGGGCTGGATGAGATGCAGCTTCGAACCTGTATTGGCGCACAGCCGGATAATGTTGCCGGTATTGGGTGGGATTTCAGGCTGGTACAGGATTACGTCGATCATTCGGGTTCGGGAATCATGGAAATTTATCGTGGCTGGAAAGCGTTCTTGCTACCACCCATCCACTCACATGTGCAGCCCCGCTTTTACGCAATGCCTTCGCCAGTTCATTCAATGTCGCACCGGTAGTCATAACATCGTCCAGCATGGCAACGTGCTTGCCTCCGAGATCCGCCTCGCATGAGAATGCGTTACGAATATTTTTCTCGCGTTCTTTCCATGGCAGCCCGGTTTGGGAGGGCGTATCTTTGATGCGACGGCAGATACCCGGCAGTAACGCGACGCCGGATTTTCTCGATACGCGCCGGGCAATTTCGAGTGCCTGATTAAAGCCTCTTTCGCGCAGTCTGGCGGGATGCAGCGGCATCGGTACGATGAAGTCCGGTAGTGCATCGGGATCAATCCGCGCTATCAGCAAATCTGCTAGCACCGAGGCCATGGCAAGGTTCGCCTGATATTTTAGCGAGTGTAGCAGTGCATCCACCGGGAAGGCATAACTCATCGCTGCCACGCTATGATCGAATGCCGGCGGCTTTGCAAGGCAAGCACCGCAGATACGAGATTCCGCCAAGGGTAATGCACACACGGCACACTGATGGGGTGGCGAATGAGGCAAACTGTCCCGGCAAGATGCACAAAAGTCGCCAGTGGCGCTGGCGCCACAGAGCAGGCAGTTATTTTTGAATAACGCCTGCATAATATTTAATCTGTTGTCCAAAAATTTCTATTAAAAAATTGACAAGAAAAGCGCAATCCATAATGATACAGGTCATTCTGAATGATGGGATTGGTTTGGCGCTTCCCCCGCGCTTCCGCTCCTTCGTTCATTGTAGCGTAGGCGAGTCGGACAAACGCTTACGAAAATATAACGTGATAAGGATGTGGTATGAGCCAGCTTACTTCCAACGTAATCTTTAATCTGGAACGATGTCCGGATAACACTGGGGGCAAATTCGCTGACGAGCTTACCGGCACGGCAGCTGAATCAACGCGATGGGATATTGCCCGGATCGAGGCATTACTGGATTTACCTTTCAACGATTTGATTCACCGAGCCCAGTTGGTTCATCGCCAACATCACGATGCCAACGCAGTGCAACTCTCGACATTGATTTCGGTCAAGACCGGTGGCTGTCCCGAAGACTGCGGTTATTGCCCTCAGGCAGCGCGCTATCACACGGATGTCAAGAATCAGGAAATGTTGGGTCTTGACGAGGTGGTGGCAACAGCGACGGCGGCGAAGGCACAGGGGGCCTCCCGCTTTTGCATGGGTGCCGCATGGCGCGGGCCCAAGCAGCGAGACATCGAGAAAATGACGCAAATGGTTAGTGCTGTCAAAGCGCTGGGGCTCGAAACCTGTGCCACGCTTGGTATGCTGAAGCCGGGGCAGGCAGAGCAGCTCAGGCAAGCCGGACTGGATTACTATAACCATAATCTCGACACGGCTCCAGAATTTTATGGGGAAGTCATCACGACCCGTCATTACGAGGATAGGCTGGACACTTTGCAAAAAGTGCGCCGTGCGGGCATAAATGTGTGCTGTGGCGGCATTGTCGGCATGGGCGAGTCGCGTCATGCCCGCGCTGGTCTGTTAGCTCAACTGGCCAACCTCGATCCTTACCCGGAATCCGTTCCCATCAATCATCTGGTGCAAGTGGAAGGTACACCGCTTCATGGTACCGCGGCCCTCGATCCCCTGGAATTTGTACGTACCATCGCGGCTGCGCGTATTACCATGCCTACCGCAATGGTAAGGTTATCCGCCGGTAGGCAGGAGATGTCGGATGCCGTGCAGGCGCTATGTTTTCTTGCCGGCGCCAACTCGATTTTCTATGGCGACAAATTACTCACTACCGGCAACCCGGAAGCCGAACGCGACAAGGCGTTATTTGACAAATTGGGGTTGAGCCCGATATAGGTTCCTCAACCCTAAAATAGCAGATCTCCTGCCGCTTAGCTGCGAAGCCTCCCAGATGCGCAACAACCTCGCTGAACACCTGCGCGAACAACTACGCGGCCGGGAGAGGGAAAAGCTGTACCGTCGCCGCCTGACGCTGGAGGGCCCGCAAAACACGCACGTCTGTGTGGAAGGACGAGAATATCTCTCGTTTTGCAGCAATGATTACCTCGGCCTCGCCAATCATCCACAGTTGATTGCAGCGGTCTGCGAAGGAGCCCGGAAATATGGGGTCGGCGCAGGCGCTTCCCACCTGATCAGTGGGCATTTCTCGGCACACCATGCGCTGGAGGAAGCGCTGGCGCACTTCACCGGCTTTTCCCGGGCATTACTATTTTCCACTGGATATATGGCTAATGCAGGGGTGATCACAGCATTGGCGGCGCGTGGCGATACGATATTTTCCGACAAGCTCAATCACGCTTCGCTCAACGATGCCGCACTGCTTTCTCGCGCGAAGTTTATCCGCTACCCGCACCTTGATCTGGCTGTGCTGGAACGCCAACTCGCTGCATCTCAGGCGAAACATAAACTTGTGTTGACCGATGCGGTGTTCAGCATGGATGGAGATATTGCCCCGATGGCCAATCTGTTGGCGTTGTGCGAAAAATACAATGCCTGGCTGTTGCTCGACGATGCGCATGGGTTTGGCGTGCTTGGCCCGCAGGGGAGGGGAGTGTCGGCACACTTCAATATCCGTTCGCCGCGCATTATCTATATGGCAACTCTCGGCAAGGCGGCAGGTGTATTCGGCGCTTTCGTCGCCGCAGAAGCGGAGGTTATCGAAACCCTGGTTCAGTATGCGCGAAGCTACATCTATACCACGGCGGCTCCCCCGTTATTGTCCCACGCCTTGCTCACGAGCCTGGAGTTGATCGAGCGAGAAGAGTGGCGGCGCGAGAACCTCGTGCAACTTACCGCAGCGCTTAAACGAGAAATGCAATCGTTGCGCTGGAAACTATTGCCGTCGGATACTGCCATCCAGCCCCTGCTCATCGGCGAAAGCGAAAAGGCCTCGCAAATCAGCGCGGCGCTACGTGCGTACGGAATCCTGGTTCCGGCAATTCGTCCGCCTACCGTTCCGCAAGGCGCGGCCCGGCTGCGGATCTCATTGTCCGCTACACATGGAATGGAAGACGTTGCACGGCTGGGGAAAGCGCTAAGAGAACTGGATAGCAACTCGTGAAGCGCCGAATAATGATTCCCGATGGTCGCGGGTTCCGTGGCCAATGAACCTTCATATTGAATCGATCGGATCGGGTCCCGATATTGTTCTGCTGCACGGATGGGCCATGCACAGCGGTATGTGGCGGGACGTATCCGATCATCTGGCCCAGCATTTCCGGCTGCATCTGGTAGATTTGCCGGGGCACGGCTTCAGCCGGAACTCCAGTCCGGCTCATGCACCGGGTTCGCAAAGTGCTACGCTTGAAGGCATGGCTGAGATGCTCGCGGATGTTTTGCCCGCAAGCTTTATTGTTTGCGGATGGTCGCTGGGCGGACAGGTGGCCATCGAACTTGCATTGCGAGAACCATTACGTGTCAGAAAACTTGCGTTGATTTCCACCACTCCCTGCTTTGTCAGACATAGCGACTGGCAATGGGGAATGGAGGCCGCCACGTTGCAATTATTCACGGAAAATTTGAAACGGGATTATTCCGTTACCATGAAAAGATTCCTGACGTTGCAGATAAGTGGCGGCGGCAGCGGCACAGCCTCAGCATTGGTGCAGTTGCGCAAGAGCCTGTTCGAACGCAGTAAACCGGATGATGCCGCGTTGGAGGCGGGATTACAGATTCTGTTATCGAGCGATTTGCGTGGCAAAATCAGAAATATCAGGCAGCCGGTTTTACTTTTTCAGGGTGAGAATGATGTCATTACGCATCCTGATGCAGCAAGATGGATGAACCAGCAGCTGAAAAATTCGGAGCTGATCATGCTGCCAGGCTGCGGCCATGCCCCGTTCTTATCTTATCCCGATCGATTTGTGACCGCCATGCTTCGGCTGGCTCATCCGCTAACGTATGGGCATTGAAAACCAAGTGAACTACGACCATACCATCGATAAGCGCCAGATGCGCAACGCTTTTGGACGGGCAGCCCCGCATTACGACCAGGCGGCGGTGTTGCAGCGCGAAATTTGCCATCGTATGCTGGCGCGTCTCGAATACATTAAATACAAACCGGATGTCATCCTCGATGCCGGCAGCGGCACGGGTTACGGCACACGCGAATTACTCATGCGCTATCCGGCGGCCCGCCTGTTGGCGATCGACATTGCCCCGGCAATGCATTTGCAGGCCCGGCCTGCGATACCCTGGTGGCGGCAATTATTGAAGTCTGTTGGAGACAAGCGTGGGCATCATGCCAACTATATCGTGGGCGACATAGAACAGATACCGTTGGCGGATTCGTGTGCGGGTCTTGTTTGGTCCAACTTGGCGCTGCAATGGTGCAATGACCTCAAGCAGACATTTGCCGAGGTACGTCGAGTCCTGCAAACCGGCGGTTTATTCATGTTCAGCACCTTTGGGCCAGATACGTTGAAAGAGTTGCGCCAGGCATTCCGCCACATGGATGACTACAATCATGTCAATCGCTTCACGGACATGCACGATATCGGCGACATGCTGGTACATAACGGTTTCGCTACGCCTGTCATGGATATGGAATATATTACGTTGACCTATGATGACGTGATCGGCGTAATGCGCGATCTCAAAGCCATCGGCGCCCATAATGTCACCCAGGGAAGGCGGAGGGGGTTAACCGGGAAAAACGCGTGGCAAAAAGCGATAAGCCAGTACGAGATTTTGCGGAAAGAAGGAAAATTACCCGCGACCTTTGAAGTAGTTTATGGCCATGCCTGGAAACCCCAGCCGCGAACAACCATCGTTACACCTGAGCTCAGACGGCAACTCGGCCTTGCCTGAGCGGCGACTTCTTATGTCAAAAGGTTATTTCATTACCGGTACCGGTACGGGTGTAGGCAAAACCCTGGTTAGTTGTGCGTTGCTGCATGCTTTTGCGGCACAGGGCAAAACTGCTATAGGCATGAAACCGGTGGCGGCGGGTTGTGAGAACGGTAAATGGGTGGATGTGGAATTACTTGCAGCCGCAAGCAATGTCACCGCACCACGCGAACAGATAAACCCTTACGCATTAGTCCCACCGATTGCACCGCATATTGCGGCGAGCCGGGCGGGCATCGACATCGACATCAATATCATTCTTCAAGCCTGCCTGGAACTGGAAAAAATTGCCGATGTAGTGATTGTCGAGGGCGTCGGCGGTTTTCTCGTACCGCTCAATGACCATCAAGACAGTGCCGACATGGCGAAAGCATTGGGTTTACCGGTGATTCTGGTCGTAGGGATGCAGCTTGGCTGCCTTAACCATGCGCTGCTGAGCGCCCAGGCTGTGCGAGCGACTGGGCTGCCGCTCGTTGGATGGGTGGCGAACCAGATCGACTTCCAAATGACCGCGCTCGATGAGAATGTGTCCGCCTTAACGCAGCGGCTGGGCTGCCCACTTTTGGGCGTTCTGCCATTTGAGCCCAATGCCGATACCGAAAAATTGTCGATGTTGCTGAACGTTGCGGAGATGGAGGCGGAAGCCTAGCAGCCTGTCTGACTTAAAGGAAATCGGCTGCAAAAGCGTCTGGCTGGTTTTATATTCTGCCGCTTTTTCAGCCAATAGAATAACTATTGGCCTTCAAAATCCTCAAAATCTGCCCTCACCCAGTCACTTTTTCGCTGCGATTCTTTAGTCCGACAGGCTGCCAGAACTCTCGTTCATACTTTATTCGGAGTGGATGGATAATGTACACATACCCATCCACTCACATTCTGCTGTCTCAGATCATTATGCCTTGAGGGGCGGGGACCGCGGGGACATTGAGCAGCGTATCTTCTGATGGGAAAATAAGCATACCTGCGAATATGCTAATGATCGTTACGACGATACTCGCAAAAAATGCGGTCCAAAAGCCGGAAATCTTGAACCCCGGGACGAGCGTCGATACCAGAAGCATCATGAGGGCATTGATGACCAGCAAAAAAAAACCAAATGTGATCAGTGTCAATGGAATTGTTAAAACGATGACGGCAGGTCTGATGACAGCATTAGCAAAACCTAACAGCAGCGCCGATATGAGTAGGGATTTTTTACTTGTAAACGAAATGCCGTGAAAGAGAAAGCTCGTTAGCCATAGCGAGATCGCGATTATTGCCCAGTGTGCCAGAAATACAGTTATGTTGTGTAGCATGGGTCGGTCCGGAATTTATTCGACGGGTAGTATATCGTACGATTTGCTGGCGGATGAGGATGAGCGAGAGTGCCGATATTCGCTTGGACGAGATTACAATTATCACCTTTTCGGTTTATACTGATTTTTTGCTACTCCAAACATGGAAGAAGATGTCCTCCATTGGAAGGTTACCGGCCAGGACGGCGCTACTGCACGAGGATGTCATTTCCACGTTGGCCTGATTGCTTATCGGCAAATTTTACAATAGATATTACTGTCCCCCTGTAAAAACCCCTTCATGCCCGGAAACAGTGCCTTTAAGAATTTGGCACGAATTCTGCTTATGTTCAATAGTGCATCCTCTGGCTAAAGGCCGGTTCCAGTCCCCGTTCATGTTCAATGGTTCGATGTTTCTCATCCAGTATTGTTGCTTACGATGAACAGGACTATGATGCGTTCGCGTAGCTATTGCGCCGCACTCGAAATGGGCGTTTTCTTGATCCATTAAGCGAATGATGCGTCCTAGGTGCGAGCGAAGGGAAGACAGGTGACGAGCGACAGGTGACGAGCATAAATCGAATTATCAAGCGTTAAGATGGGCCAAAGATGGGCAACCAATACGGATAAACCATTGCTAATGGTTTTGACAAAACATTAAGTAGAGCTCCATGACGACTTCTTCCGATATTCTCAATGCCAGCATCCTGATCGTGGACGACAGGAGAGTTAATGTCGAACTGATCCGTGCCATGCTCTCTGCCGCTGGCTACACATCAATTGCTTCGACAGTGGATCCGCTCGAAGTTTGTGATCTCCATCGCGCTAATCGATATGATCTCATTCTGCTCGACCTGATGATGCCAAAAATGGATGGATTCCAGGTAATGGAAGGCCTGAGGCTGGTCGAATCAGAAATAGATCGCGAGGCCGGGCCCCGGCTTGAATCGGACGGACGTCTCCCTGTTCTGGTGATCACTGCCCAGCCGGAGCATAAGGAGCGGGCATTGCGTGCCGGTGCGAAAGGCTTTATCACCAAGCCCTTTGACCGCCTCAACGTATTGACTCATATCCATGATGTGCTGGAAATCAAATTGCTGCAGAAAGAGCTGCAACGATTTATTTCGGGCCTTGACGCCACGCAAAACGTGCGGACGGCTGCCCAGAACGAAACGGGAGAGCTGGTCGATCAGCTTGCCGCCAACCTCCCTCAAATCTTCTGGATATGGGATATCCATGATAAAACGTTTCGTTACGTCAACCCCGCTTGGGAGAAGATGACGGGCCGGCGTATCGCGCGCTCCGACACGCCGGAAAAATTTCTCGAGGCGGTTCATCCGGAAGATATGGAACGAGTCATTCGTGAAGCGGCCGAGTTGCCGCACGGCGGAGCCGATCATGATTATCGGCTGCTCCTACCGGATAATACGATACGCTGGATGCATTCCCGCACCTTTCCGATAAAGGATTCGATGGGGGTATATCGAGTTGTAGGGATGATGGAAGACATTACGCTTCGCAGGGAGGCTGACCAACAGCTACCGCAGCTTGCGCATTATGACGCTCTTACCAGCCTCCCCAACCGTATTCTGTTTGATGAATCGGTCCAGAAGATCATCAAACAAGCCGAAATGAATCACCGTATCATCTCCCTGCTATTTATCGGTATCGATAATTTCAAAAGTATAAACGACGCGCTGGGGCATGCGTTGGGGGACGAATTGCTGCGTCAGTTCAGCCATCGTCTACTGGAGTGCTTGCGTATCACCGACATGGTTGCGCGGCTGGGTGGCGATGAGTTTGGCTGCATACTCGTTACTCCTGACGGTTCAGGGGATGCGAGCATGGTTGCGAGCAAGATCCGGGAAGCATTACGCCAACCTTTCACCTTGCAGGGTCATCAAATCACAGTAACAGCAAGCATCGGAATCAGCATTTATCCGTCGGATTCAATGGATGCGGACACCCTTATCAAAAATGGCGATGCCGCGATGTATCGGTCAAAAAGGGCTGGCAGAGATACTTATCGTTTCTTTACGGCAGAAATGAACGCACGGGCAATCGAGAAGCTGGATAAGGAAAATGCGCTGCGGGAGGCCCTCGACCGAAATGAATTCGTTTTACATTATCAGCCGAAAGTCGAGCTCTCGATGGGCCGGATCACGGGGGTGGAAGCACTGATAAGATGGAAGCGTCCAGGGTACGGTTTCGTCGCGCCTGCGGAATTCATACCAGATCTCGAGCAAACCGGATTGATCAACCGGGTGGGCGCCTGGGTTATCGATAGTGCATGCAGGCAGATCGCGGAGTGGCGTCGCGCGGGAGCAGGGGAAATTCCGATATCGGTCAATGTGTCCGGCAGGCAATTCCTTCAGAGTACGCTCAACGAGGACGTCATTCGGGCGACGCAGGAGAACGATGTGCATCCGGAATTGCTTGAATTTGAATTGCAAACAGAAAGAGCGCTGAGGGAGAACAGTATCGATTCCGATTTGCTGGAATTAGAGCTGACCGAGAGTTCGCTGATGACGCACGCCAGAAAAACAACCGGTATTCTCAAGAGATTGAAAATACTGGGGGTCCAGATTTCGATTGATGACTTCGGGACCGGCTATTCGAGCCTCGCCTACGTAAAACGATTCCCTATCGATGTGTTGAAAATCGACCGTTCCTTTATTATGGAAATTACTACAAATTCGGCGGACGCTGCAATCACAACCGCAATTATCGACATGGCCCACAGCCTTAATGTCAGGGTGGTAGCCGAAGGCGTGGAAACGGTTGAACAACTCGATTTCCTGCGTGAGCGCGGGTGCGACGAAATCCAGGGTTATTATTTTGCGCGGCCGCTTCCCCCGGATAAAATATTCGAATTACTTTCAGGTAGTAACAGGGTTCTCAAGCCAGGGCCCCCCGTTAACGTATAATCCTGAATCCTCCTGAGCAAGCTAACCCCAACAAAACGAAACTCACGGGGTACAAAAAATCCCTTTCGATCATCGGGCCTCGTTGCCAGCCCGGGGAAAACAGTGGGCCGACTGGATTCAGGTTCAATGGGTGGCACAAATCCGGAGGTCGACCTGTATGCCGAAAAGACCGAACGGCTCTCTCATGTCTCTGTATTGTTTTTTTTCAAAACTTTTTCTTTCTGATCAAACATGCGTTTTGCCTGTTTAGGTAGCGGTTCACAAGGTAACGGTCTTGTAGTCGAAGTAGCGGATACCCGATTGCTGCTGGATTGCGGTTTTACATTGAAGGAAACCGTCATTCGGCTTGCACGGCTCGGCCTCGAGCCCGGCATGATCGATGCAATTGTCGTCACTCACGAGCACGACGATCATATCGGTGGAGTAGCACGCTTTGCGCGCAAATTTGGCACTCCGGTATGGCTTACGCACGGTACCCTGCGCAGTGCAGAGAAGGCGCTTGCGTTATTGCCGGGAGTTAATGTTATAGAGGACTACCAGCGTTTCTCCATCGGGGACATCGAGATTGAGCCTTATCCGGTTCCACACGACGCTCAGGAACCCGCGCAGTTTGTATTTGGCGATGGCGCATCGCGGCTGGGCGTTCTGACCGATACCGGGTGTTCCACCCCCCACATCGAGGCGATCTTGAGCCACTGCCATGCGCTGGTGCTGGAATGCAATCACGACGCGCAGATGCTCGCAAACGGCAATTATCCGCAAAGTCTCAAGCGACGCGTAGGGGGGCGTCTGGGCCACCTCGAGAACACTGCCTCAGCGAATCTTCTGGCAAGTCTTGACTGCAGCCGCCTTCAACACGTGATCGCGGCGCATTTGAGCCAAAAAAACAATACTCCGCTGCTTGCGCAAACAATGCTGAGCAGCGCCTTGAACTGTGAAGTAGACTGGATTGGCGTCGCGGATCAAAGCGATGGCTTTAGCTGGCGCCAGCTGATCTGAAAGACTCATTGCATGGTTCAGTTTGTAGATACAACCTGTGGAACGAAAAAAGCCGCCCCATCTCAAGTGGAGGGCGGCTTTTTTCGGTGGGATATTGCTTACTTCAGCACATTCAAAACCATTTTTTTTGTTTCGCCGGTGTCGCCAACATAACGCTATCTTTCTTAGGCGGACTCGACCCTGGTATCTATTTCGCTTCGGTGGACGAAGGGCCGCTGTCAGCAGAATCGCCTGTGCTTTCTCCAGCAGCGGAATCCGGCTCAGCAGGGGCGGCCGATTGCGATGTAATCTTGGCGAAATTATCTTTTTCCTGTTCGGGAAGTGCCTGGTTTGGCTTGCCACAGGCGGTCATGGCGAGTACCGCAAGGGTTACAGCAAGTAATGTGAGTCTCATTATCTAATTCTCTCCAAGTTGATTTAAAACTTAAACTTAATGTGGCAAAAACGTTTTGCTTTTCAGGCGCAGGCCGGACAACGAGTTCCGCAAATGGATGATATGGAGGTTGATGCGAGGTTATCCAGTGCGCTTCTGATCAATAAAAAAGCCATCCTGAGGATGGCTTTTTTTTGCCTGCGCACTTTATTAGTGAGCGGCTGGGATGGCGCTTTGACCTTCCTTTATGGGGTTGCCATTGCCATCAAGCGCGTGCCCGGGGAGAACGGCTTGGCCTGAGAATTCGTCCTCGCCATCCGGAGCAGCGGCAGTTTGTTCAGTTGGGGTACCGGCAGCGGCACGTTCTTGATCCATCGTCGTGCCTTCTTCTGTTCTGGTTCCATATGTAGTGGAATTCTCAGGCAAGGCTTGTTTTGGTCTGTCGCACGCTGTGAGAGCAAGTGCCATCAAAGCAGCGGCAAGAAGTGATAGTTTCATTATCGGGGAGTCCTTAATAAAAATAGAAATAGGTTGTCGCGGATCATATTATATAGCAAAAATACCCCCAAACAAGTCGAAATTACCTCAAAACTGTGGCTGAGTTTGGTATCCGCGAGCTTTCGATTGAGTCATTGATCTTGTAGACCCTATTGATGAATAATCACATCAGTTTTTTATTTGGCAGGTTCTTCTTTTTTTACATCACCATCACTTGTCGCGCCCTGACCGCCCGCCGCAACGTCGGCCGAAGGTTTATCAAGTTCGTCAAAATTGGGCGCTGAGTCACGTTCAACCGAAGCGGAGGGAGGCGGCTTATCCATAGGATGTTTTTTGCCGTCACAAGCGGTCAGCGTCAATGCCGTTACGGCAGCGGCGAGGAGCATGTATTTCATATTAATTCATCCTATAGTTTCAAAGAGAAACCGTAGTGTAACAAAAGCTCCCGGATCATTCAAACTAGCCATACGAAGTAGGTCGTTTTCCGGAAATCATTTACCGATCGGCGTAGGGGCAGCCAAATCAGTCTGCGTCCCGTGATACCGTTCCTGTACCACGCCCTCACTCATGATGCGGCTGTTCAGATACGCCCGGATCAGCCGGATTACTCCAGCGTCGGGGATGCGCGGTTCATGCTCGTTCGCCTGGGTCGGTTGCGTCTTCCATCCGGTTCTTCTTCATCGGATCGCAGCTTCGCTTCACGCTTCCTCCCCACGCTTAGTCACCCTCACGCAGTTGTGCTTTGCTTCGTTCGCTGTGATCAACTTACGGTGGGACTTTCACCCACAAGAGTGTGCCCATGCTAGGCGCACATGAAAAATGCCGCCCCGGAGGACGGCATTATCAATTCTGCCCCATTACGATTAATTTGCGGGCTTGTCGTCAGTGGATTTTTTTGATTCGGCTTCAGCAGCGCTTTCTTTCTGTGCCGCATCAATTTCCGCATCACTAAGTTGCCCTTCACGTTTATCCCAAAGGCTGGGTGGATATTGCCCCGGTTTTCCTTCCCCCGGGGTTTTCTCTCTCATTTGATCACAAGCGCTAAAGGTCAGTGTCACCAAGGCGGCGGCGAGGAGCGAGTATTTCATTGTTTTAATCTCCTTTATAGGTTTAGACGAATAAATTATACGAGCGTTTCGGCCATATCTGAGAAACGACCATAAATCTGAGAAACGACCATTTTTAATAGCCACTATCTTAATAGCAGAATTCAGAAATGTTGTCTAGTCGTTGCCTCTCAGAGCTCCAAGAAATAGCGGCAAATCGTCGATGGGCGAGCCTTACAGGCATTTGGCGGAATGCCGGCCAACAGTTTTTACCTCTACAGCGCGGTAAATTTTGATGGCCCAGACTACGCTTTCGCCGTTACAAAATTTGTAGTCCGGATAAGCTCGTCCGTTCCGCCGCTAGCCTATAAGCTAGTGAAATTATGCCACGTCTGCCGGTACCTTTACTATTTCGACATAACCATAGAGGTACCACGGGTAAAGCAGGGCCAGAGCCTCATCGTCGAGCTCTTCCACCATTGGCAGCGCAAGGTGATCGGCTAATTTTCCAAGCAGCCTGCATGCCGCGGCGCCTGCAGTATACGCGTCGCCATTCAAAAAAATATTTTTGCCTCTGCATAACATTCGGCTTTTTAGATTCAGTTGCAGCTTTCCTTCTTTAACCTGATACGCGAATTCCTGCTGAGTTACGGGATTCGACGGTGGCGTAAAAAAAACATGATGTTTAGGCTCGGTCAGGTAGATTCCCAGGAAACGTTCTATATCAGTCGAGCCCCAGCTGATCTTGCTGAGCACTGCTTCCACCTGTTGCAACATATCCGGGCTGATGCGTCCCGGGTGCGATTGGAAGTCAAGATTCGGGTCATGATAAATTCCCTCAACTTCGGTGTGATCCTGCAGGTAAACGAGAAATTGAATAACGAGCTCCTGATAGGTTGGCGCTCGGAAACCGATGGAATAGGTCATGCAATGGCCTTTAGCGACCCCATGATGTGCATAGTTGGGGGGCAGATACAGCATATCGCCGGGTTCCAGCATCCATTCCTGTTCAGGTCTGAATTCCCGCAGGATTTTTAGCGGTGCGTCCGTCACCAGCCTTTTATCCTGCTGGGCTGAGATCTGCCAGTTTCTGCGCCCCATGCCCTGGAGCAAAAAGACATCGTATGAATCGAAATGAGGCCCGACGCTCCCTTCCTCAGGGGCATAACTGACCATCAAATCATCAAGACGAGCGTGCGGGATGAAATTGAATTTCAGTAGCAATTCACGGGCTGACGGTAAGAAGTGGTTGATGTCCTGCACCAGCAGCGTCCAGTCTTTTGCCGGCATACGTGAAAAAACGCGAGATGTGAAAGGCCCATGCCTAACCCCCCATTTTCCCTTCTTCCGGGTTATCAGACGCGACTGCGCGTCGTCATGGCAGGCGAGATTGATAAGGTCCTCGCGAGTCAGAAGACCCTGAAATCCTGGCAGGGCTCCGCGCACGAGCAAAGGTTTCTTTTGCCAGTAATCCCGGAGAAAATTTCCCACCGAAATATCCCCCAGCAGCTTACTTTTCATTACCGGTCACAATCCGATATGGGCTTTCCATAAAAATGGCCTGGTTTTCCTGTTCTTTACGCACCCCATCCTGCCGGCAAATTTGGCAATCCAGCCTTTCCAGGCGAGGCGCCATGCGGAGACGCGGTCTGAGCGCCGGCATCAGGCTCATCTGCCGCGCATGAACATCTTATCGAGATCCGCAAGACTGATTTCGAACCAGGTGGGCCTGCCGTGATTGCATTGGCCGGCGCGTTCGGTTGCTTCCATTTCACGTAGCAAGGCATTCATTTCCGTGACGGTCAATACGCGGTTGGCGCGAACTGCGCCGTGACAAGCCATGGTGGAAAGAATCTCGTTACGTTTGCTGGTCAGTACGCGGCTGGCGCCGAACTCGCGGATTTCGGTCAATAAGTCGCGTGCAAGCTTCACTACGTCAGCATCCTTGAGCGTGGCCGGTACCGACCGCACCACCAGCATGGTTGGCGAAAGTGCGGAGATTTCAAACCCAAGTTCTCGTAAAGTCGCGCTATTTTCTTCAGCCGCGGCAACGTCCAGGCTATCCGAGTGAAATATCGCCGGGATCAGCAAGGGCTGCATCGAGAGCGTATGGTTATCCAGCGCTGATTTGAGTTTCTCATACAGAATCCGCTCGTGCGCGGCATGCATATCCACGATAAGCAACCCGCGTTCATTCTGCGAAAGAATGTAAATGCCGAGGAGTTGCCCCAAGGCGAAACCCAATGGCGGAACGTCGCACTTCCCGGTACCGGGAAGTGCTGTCGGAGTTTCCGCCGATTCTGGGTTGCGGCTATCGGCACCGAACAGCGCAGGGTAGAACGCCTGTGATTGGGCTATGCCTAAAGGCGGAGCAAGCGGTATGGTATTTTGTCGCGAATAAGCGGAAAACGCGGCGGTTGGAGCGCCAGCGCCAGTCTCACTGTGGTCACTGCTTTCCTGCCGTCTTCCGCCCGCGGGGAAAGACGCGGCGGATAGGGGCTGCGGCGATGCCAGCGCTTTATCGATTGCATGAAAGACGAATTGATGCAGCGCGCGCGGATCGCGGAACCTTACCTCGATCTTGGTGGGATGCACATTCACATCCACGCCCTCGGCATTCATTTCGAGGAATAGGACAAAAGCCGGGTGCCGATCCAGATGGAGTATATCCCGGTAGGCTTCACGTAGCGCATGCGCGATCAATTTGTCACGCACGAACCGTCCATTGACAAAAAAATACTGGGCGTCTCGAGAAGACCGGGAATAGGCGGGCGATGCCGCAAGGCCCCAAAGACGCAAATCCGCCGCCTGCTCCTCTATGACTACCGAAGTTTCGCTGAACTCATTGCCCAGTATCGCCTCGATGCGAAGTCGTGCGTCCGCCGCACGTAAGTGGTTGCGTACGACGCCGTTGTGTTGTAGCGAGAACGCGATATCTGCGCGCGACAAGGCAATGCGCTTGAATACTTCCTCGCAGTGGGATAATTCAGTAACTTCGGTCTTTAGAAATTTACGCCGGGCAGGGGTGTTGAAGTAGAGATCATGCATTTCCACCGTGGTGCCGCGGGAAAGTGCGGCGGGTTCGGGCGTTGACAGCCGGCCCCCTTCGGTTTCTATCCGCCAGGCATGCTTTTCTTCAGCCCTGCGGCTCGCCAGCGCAAGCCGCGAAACGGCAGCGATGCTTGCCAGCGCCTCCCCCCGAAAACCGAGGCTCGCTACTTTTTGTAAATCTTCCAGGGAATCGATCTTGCTGGTGGCGTGTCGGGCAAGCGCAAGCTGCAGATCATCCTTGGAAATTCCTGTTCCGTTATCCGCTACCCGGATCAGTTTGATGCCACCCTGGAAAAGTTGTACGGTGACTTCGGTGGACCCCGCGTCTACGCTATTCTCCAGCATTTCCTTGAGTGCCGCGGCGGGACGCTCCACTACCTCTCCGGCCGCAATCTGGCTAATGAGCAGGTCGGGTAGCGGCTTGATTGCATTCATAAGCAAATTCAACAAAAATTTACTGCCATTATTCTAAATCCGGCAGTTGGACGAGGTGGAGTGAGCGGTTTTTGGGGTGCAGAGCAAGACGCAAGGACGCGGAATGCGACCGCGTAGGGCGGAGCAGTCCCTTCCGCAGGAAGGTGCAACCCCGAAGCGGGATGCAGGCGCCCCCTTGCGTGCGGAACGCGATCATGGCATCCCCTCCGCTGCCCGATCCCCGCTTCGCGGGTCCCTCGGGCGACGCTTTGGGGCGCCATTCCATTCCAAGGAGTTGCAACGCAGCGCTGTGCCGCAAAAACTGTTCAATCCGCCTTGTAGCGAGTACGAAGAAGGTGAAGCTCACGGAGTACGAAAAATTCTTTCAATCCTTTTCGATTATAGCGTTAAATCAGAAGACAAGCGGTAAACTGCCGGATTTAGGATTAACTGCCCGTTGGCGGCATCATCGTGCTCACGAACGCTCTATCATCGCGGCCTTCACTGTGGCGCGATCAAGATGGGGGGAAAATATTTCAATAAAATCATAAACATATCCTCGCAAATAGCTATTGCGGCTTATGCCTATACGCGTTGTGCTTGGCTCGAAGAGATGGCTTGCATCGATGGACCTCAGGTGCTTGTCGCGTTTGGGCTCAAATGCCATTTGCGCCAGGATGCCGATGCCCAGTCCCAGTTCTACGTAAGTCTTGATGACATCCGCGTCTATGGCCGTCAGCACAACATTGGGAACCAATCCCTCTGCATCGAATGCCTGATTGATTCTCGAGCGCCCGGTAAAAGCAAAGTCGTAAGTAATAATCGGATATGCGGCGATGGCTTCCAGTGTCAACTTCTTGAGTTTAAGCAGCGGATGCCTCGGCGGGACGACAATGCAGCGGTTCCACTGATAACATGGTAGCATCACCAGTTCATCGAACAGTTCAATCGCTTCAGTAGCGATCGCAATATCCGCTATGCCTGAACTGACCAGTTCCGCGATCTGCGTCGGGCTGCCTTGGCGCAAAATTAATTTCACCTTGGGATAGCGTAAGGTAAAATCCTTGATCGCGGGGGGAAGTGCATACCGCGCTTGGGTGTGGGTTGTAGCAATGGTAAGAGAGCCGCTGGCTTCGTTGGCAAATTCCTGTCCAACTTGTTTCAGGTTTTTTGCGTCTTTCAGCATTCTTTCGGCAATTTCAAGAATCGCTCGTCCTGGCGGCGTGGTTTCAACCACGCGTTTGCCGTTACGCACAAAAATATCAACCCCCAGCTCGTTTTCCAGAAGGCGGATCTGCTTGCTGATCCCGGGTTGAGAAGTATGCAGGAATTCTGCCGCTTTGGATAAATTCAGGCCGTGATTGGCGACTTCGCATAAATAGCGCAATTGTTGCAATTTCATATTCGGTCTAAATAAGGTTTGGTTATGTTAATCTAACATAATATTCTTTCGCGATATATATGTTCCTGTTATTATGTCGCCCTCGAGACGCAATATGACGTCGACTGCGCTTTCAGGCAGGGCGTCTTGACAGGTCTGATGCGCGGGAGCTAAAAAGAAAAAGCGAATTTCGGTTCACTCGGCCGCTTGAATATCACCTCTCCTGAAATCTAGGCGGAGTGCCGAATCAGCGGAGAGATGGACCAATATGCTGCCGTGCACGTAATCCATTTTCGGGTTCTTGTGGCGTCAGGCGGATAGCCATAAATTGTGGAGGATATAAGATGAGTCTGCTGGATCACCTCGCTAATGATGAGGAAATCAATTCGTACGGTCAGTCGGTACAGGAGTATCGGGACCTGAATATGGACGCCGCGCGTTTTACCGCGGGTCGCCTGCAAATGGGGATCTACGGCCAGCGGCAGGAAGGCGTCAATATGGTGCGTATCAAGCTTCCGGGAGGACGCCTGAGTGCGCCGAAATTGAGAAAAATCGCCAGTGCGCTGGAGAATTACTCGCGCCATGACGTCGTCCATATCACTACGCGTCAGGATATCCAGATGCATTACGTGCCGCTCGAGCAAACGCCGGCCGTGTTGCACCATCTAGCCGAGGCTGGATTGACGACCCGTGAAGCCTGTGGCAACACCATTCGCAATATCACGACCTGCCCGCTTTCCGGCGTATGCCCTCGCCAGAATGTCGATGTCACGACCCATCTCGAGGGTACGGTCCAGCATTTGCTACGGAATCCGCTGACTCAACAAATGCCGCGCAAGTTCAAGATCAGCCTGTCTGCCTGTGAATCCGACTGTGCGCAAGGCATGATGCATGATCTGGGCGTGATCGCGGTACGTAATGGTTCCCGATTCGGTTTTAAGGTGGTGGCTGGAGGCGGCCTGGGGCACAAGCCGCGTGAAGCGATCGTCATTGAAGAATTCATTGAAGAAAAGGACCTGCTGCCCGTGATGGAAGCGGTTATCCAGTTGCACAACCGTTATTCCGACCGCGTTAAACGTGCTAAATCAAGAATTAAATTCCTGGTGGATAAATTTGGTCCCGAGGGTTTTGTCGAGAAATACCGTGAGGAGTTGTCGCGCACTCAATCGGCACTGGCAACCCTGGATTATCCGAAAGGCGAATGGAGTAATGGTAGTGTCGACAGCGAGGTTCCCGGTCTCGGTGCGCCGCGTCATATTTTCGCGCAAAAACAGCTTGGCTATTACGTATTTCCGATCAGTGTGCCGATGGGTAATCTGAGTGTGACTCATTTGCGTGGTCTGGCCGATATTTGCGAAACGCTCGAACTGCCTGACATTCGTACCAGCCAGGATCAGAACATGTTTCTGACAGATGTGCCGGAGGCTAAAATTGAACCCTTGCGTGCAGCACTGGCTGCGTTGGGTCTGGGAGTGCCTAAGGCGGGTGATGATGTGGTGGCTTGCCCCGGTACATCGACTTGCCGCTTGGGGATAACTTCGAGCACGATTCTCGGACCCAAGCTAAGCGGCGGCAAGCATGACCTTAAAATGCGTGTATCTGGGTGTCATAACGGCTGTGCCCAACCCGAGGCTGGAGATATTGGCGTATACGGCGAAGGCAAGCGCATGCACGGCAAGCTTGTGCCGCATTATCAGCTGCATTTCGGCGGCAATGCCATGGCGCGTGGCGCGCTGGCGTTTAAAGGCCCGTCCATACCCACCGCGCGCATCGAAGAGGCAATCAAGCGAGTGCAGTCCGCTTTTGATACTAATCGTGAATCGGGCGAAACATTCTATTCCTGGGCACACCGGATGGACAAACCCTATTTCGCGGATCTGCTGGCGGACCTGGTGGAAGTCAAGCCTGAAGAATTGGCGTCGGTCTTGCGCGATCATGGCAACAACAATGATTTCAAGGTGCTGCAACTGGGCGGGGGCGAGTGCGCCGGGGTGAGCCAGGTAAAGATCGGCACAATCTTCTTTGAAGCGGCTCATGAGCGGAATTACCGGGATGCGCTCAAGTTTCAGCGAAAATTCGAAGATTCGGCCAAGTGTGCCGAGGAGATGGCCCGCTTGATCGGCCAGGGTCTGGCCGAATTGCTTGGCGGCCAGAAGCACGAAGATTTGAAAATGCAGGCGGAAGAGTTGCGCCGGGTGTTTCCTACCAAGCCGCGCCTGGCCAAAGCGTTGGCCCAGTTTGCGGAGGACTTTGCGCGCCCGGCCGAGGCGTTGAACGACGATGACCTGACCAAATGGTTCTCCGACCTGGATGCCTGGACAATGGAGGTTGCAGAGTTTTGCCTGGGTTTCGATCGCCAGCTTGATCTGACGGGTGCGTTGCCCTTTCCGCTTGCTTCAGCCAAATCGCCGGCATCCGGGGCAGCGCAGCCATCCGTTATGGTCTGATAAATTTTGATGCACATATCGAGCCGGTAATATGAGCCTGGATCACAAGATTGCGGAAGTGAGAGCATTGCTGGATAACGTGCAGGCAGACTATGCGCCGGCCACCTTCGCTTGCAGTTTCGGTGCTGAGGACATGGTGTTGATTGACCTCATTGCGCGACATTATCCCGGTATTGCAATGTTCACGCTGGATACTGGACGCCTGCCTGAAGAGACCTACAGTCTTATGAGAAAAGTGGCGGATCGTTATGGCGTTCATGTGCCGGTGTTTTTTCCGGAATCCGCCGCGGTGGAGGCATATACCGCGCGCAACGGGCCCAACGGCTTCTACGACAGTGTGGAGCTGCGTAAAAAATGCTGCCATATTCGCAAAGTGGAACCGCTGAAGCGCGCTTTGAGCGGCAAGCGCGCATGGATTACCGGTGTACGCCGCGATCAGGCGCTGACCAGAAAGGATTTGGCGGTATCGGAATTCGATGCGGGAAATGGTTTACAAAAAATCAGCCCGTTGCTGGACTGGAGCCTGTCCGATGTCTGGGATTATCTCAAACAGTTCGATGTGCCGTACAACGTATTGCATGACAAAGGGTACTCTAGCATCGGATGCGCGCCCTGTACCCGTGCCATTACCCCAGGTGAAGATGTGCGTGCCGGCCGCTGGTGGTGGGAAGATCCGGAAAACAAAGAGTGCGGTCTGCATTCGGACAAACGGCGCATTAACAACGCTACAACGGCTTTTGGCGGGGTAACGGATCTACCCGCACCGGGTTAAGTCAAAACTTTGGATAAGAGAGGGCATGGGCCGGGCGTCTATCAAGTCCGTGCTTGTGAAACCGTGAGGGATGATTGATGGATCTCATATTGAACGATAAACAAGAATTTGCTACCCCTGTTCCGGATTTTGCAATGGAGAGTGAGGGGGCGGCGCTTAAACGCCGCCCTGCAAGGCATCTGGGTCATCTGGATGCGCTGGAAAGCGAAGCCATCCATATCATGCGCGAGGTTGCGGCCGAATGCGCCAATCCTGCCCTGCTGTTCTCCGGTGGAAAAGATTCCATCGTACTACTGCGTTTGGCGGAAAAAGCTTTTCGGCCGGGGCGTTTTCCATTTCCGCTGCTGCATGTCGATACCGGACATAATTTTCCCGAGGTAATCGAATTCCGCGATCGCCGCGCCAAACAATTGGGAGAGCGTTTAATCGTGCGCAGCATGGACGATTCCATCAAGAAGGGAAGGGTGGTGTTGCGTTCGGAGAACCAGAGCCGTAATCCATTTCAATCAGTGACGCTACTGGATGCCATCGCTGAATTTGGCTTCGATGCCTGTATCGGTGGGGCACGTCGCGACGAGGAAAAGGCTCGGGCCAAGGAACGCATATTTTCCTTCCGTGACGAATTCGGTCAATGGGACCCGAAGAACCAGCGGCCGGAATTATGGGATATCTACAATACTCGCGTGCACCCAGGCGAAAATATTCGTGTATTTCCCATCAGCAACTGGACCGAACTTGATGTGTGGGAATACATTGCTCGCGAGGAATTAGAGGTGCCTCACATTTATTTCGCCCACACACGCGATGTCATCCGGCGTGGTAACGGTCTTCTGCCGGTATCCCACCTGGTTGAGCTCAAGGAAGGCGAGGAAGTGGAAAACCTCATGGTGCGCTTTCGGACGGTGGGAGATATGAGCTGCACCTGCCCGGTGGAGTCGATTGCAGTCAGCGTGACGGAAATCATTGCTGAAACCGCCATTACGCGAATTACCGAGCGCGGCGCCACTCGCATGGACGACCAGACGTCGGACGCGTCGATGGAATTGCGCAAGAAAGAGGGTTATTTCTGACGTGTATCTTTCCCTCATAAGGTTGTGATACCGCTTTTCTCAAGAATTCAGCCTTGTAGAATGCTGGTAATACCTGACCTTCTTCGCGTTTCTCTTCACCGACGCGATTACCAGCATATTTCGGAAACCAGAATTCCATAAGAGTATTAAATGTCAGCCATTGATAGTATTTCATTCGATCATAGCGAGCTTTTGCGTTTCATCACCGCCGGGAGCGTGGACGATGGCAAAAGCACGCTGATCGGGCGCCTTCTGCATGACTCGAAGTCCATTTTCGAGGACCAATTGAGCGCCATTACCCATACTTCGAGCAGGCGCGGGATGGAGAGCGTCGATCTATCGCTGCTTACCGACGGCCTGCAAGCGGAGCGTGAGCAGGGTATTACCATTGATGTGGCTTACCGTTACTTTGCGACGCCCAAGCGCAAATTCATCATTGCCGACACACCGGGCCACGAGCAGTATACGCGTAACATGGTTACGGGCGCTTCCACGGCCAATCTTGCCATCATCCTGATCGACGCGCGCAAGGGTGTGCTTACCCAGTCGCGCCGCCATGCCTACCTCGCCAGCCTGGTCGGCATCCCTCATCTGGTGGTAGCGGTCAACAAGATGGACCTGGTGGACTATTCCCGAGAAGTATTCGAGCGAATTTGCAAGGATTTCGCGGCTTTCGCCGCAGGACTCAAACTGAACAATATCGCATACATTCCGATGTCTGCCTTGAACGGCGATATGGTAGTCGAGCGTGGAGACAAGCTCAACTGGTATAAAGGCATGGCGCTGATGGATTTGCTGGAGAGCGTTCCCATCGATCACGACATCAATCTTGAAGATTTCCGGTTCCCGGTGCAATTGGTATGCCGGCCGCAAACTGAGGAATTACACGATTTTCGGGGCTACATGGGGCGTATCGAATCTGGATTCATCAGTGTTGGTGATGCGGTGAAGGTTTTGCCTTCCGGGTTGACTTCGCATATCAAGGAGATTGTCACTTATGACGGGAGTGTCGACGATGCGGTTGCGCCACAATCCGTAACGCTGACCATAGAAGATCACCTGGATATCTCCCGCGGCGATATGCTGGTTAAGACGCTCGAAGTTCCTCGGGTCGGGAGGGAATTTGAAGCGATGCTGTGCTGGTTGTCGGAGCAGAGCCTGGACCCGCGGCGCAAATACCTGGTCAAGCACACTACGCGCACCGTAAAAGCGCTGGTCTCCCGAATAGAGTATCGTGTCGATATCAATACGTTGAATCATGAAGCGGTAGATACCTTGAAAATGAATGACATCGGGCGGGTATCGCTAAAAGTACAGCAGCCTTTGGCATACGATTCCTACCAGCGTAATCATGCCACAGGGAGTTTTATCGTCATTGACGAAGTCAACAACAATACCGTTGCTGCAGGCATGATCTGCCCGGCAAAAGATTAGCTGGTAATTTCAATCGATTCTGATGGTGCTGCGCAAAGGGCCGCTTCAGTGCGCGGAGTCATTTTGCTGAAAAGGGCGGACAAGGTGGAGAGGAGGCCTTGCCGCTTTTGTATTTTTTGGCCACGCAAAAGCACAAGATGAAAAGGGTTTTTAGGGCGCTGTAAAACTTTTTATACGGTATGTCCTAATAATCCATTATAACTTTTTCATCTCTTTTTTGATTCACTTTTTACTTTTGATGACTTTATCATGACAAGTTTACAATTGGCGCTCCACCCTGTACCGGAAAATGCCGCAGCTTCTCCCGTGCTTGGATTCGGCATGGCTTTTGCCGATCTATATCGCCGCGAAGGGCTTGTGCGCCTGGATCAGGCATTCCTGGAATTTCTGCATGAAGGAGAAGCCGGACTGCGCATTCGTCTGGATCATGCCCGTGCTCATCCTGATAGTCTGGACCGGAAAGCGGAAGCGGCTCTGTTGATCGAGGTTGCCCCATGGATGGAAGATTTTATTGCAAGACTGTTCGGTATCGAGAGAGAGGTCAGTGCACTTGCCGCCCGTCACCATCAGCTTGCCCCGCTTTATTCCTGCAAAAGACAATTCGTTCAACGCAAGGCGATGAGCAAGGTAAGCGAGGCGGAGGCAGCGGCGGTAGATGGGATTGCGCTGGAAGAGAAACTGGTTGCTGAATTCGGAGCGCCTTTCTCTGAGTTGACCTTTGCAGGTAAAGTCACCCAATGGTTATTGGATGAAGACGCGAACGAAGAACGGCTCAGGGCTGCTTTGCTCTATGCAGCTTGGGCGTTGAAGACATCCGTGGGGCGAGAGCGTAACCGGGACGGAGTATTATTCAAGGCGCCGGCCAAGCTCGATTTTCTGCATCTTTTGTCGACGGATATCGATAGCACCGCGGGCTATACCGTCCATAAGCTGCATCATATACGGCGCCGGGAAGGTTTTTCGCTCACCGATCCGGGAACCGATCTGGTGGGGGCTCTGGATGAGGCGAATTATTGCATCTGGTGCCACGAACAAGGAAAGGATTCGTGCTCGAAGGGAATGAAGGAAAAGGCGAAAACGCCCGACGAAATTCCCGCTTTCAAGAAAAGCCAGTTGGGTGTCCTGCTGACGGGTTGCCCGCTGGAAGAGCGTATATCCGAGTTTCACAAACTCAAGACTCAAGGCGTGGCGATCGGCGGCCTTGCCATGATTGTGGTGGATAATCCCATGTGCGCCGGCACCGGCCACCGCATTTGCAATGATTGCATGAAGTCCTGCATTTACCAGAAACAGGAACCGGTCGATATTCCCCAGGCTGAAACGCGCACGCTCAAGGATATACTGGAACTGCCCTGGGGCTTCGAAATATATAGCCTTCTCACCCGCTGGAACCCGCTTAATCTGCGCCGACCGGTACCAAAGGCGCCGACAGGCCGGAAGGTGCTTGTCGTAGGCATGGGACCTGCGGGATACACTCTGGCGCACCATTTGATGAATGACGGCCATACCGTGGTAGGCGTCGACGGCCTCAAGATCGAGCCATTGTCACCGGAAATTTCCGGGGTAAACCAGCAGGGAGAGCATGTTCCATTCAGAGCCATCCGAAACGCCGACGAAATTGCCGAAGATCTGGATGAGCGCATGCCGGGGGGATTTGGTGGGGTTGCCGAATACGGCATCACCGTGCGCTGGGATAAAAATTTTCTCAAGCTGATCCGTTTGCTTTTGGAGCGGCGAGAGGAGTTTGCCCTTTTTGGCGGTATCCGTTTTGGTGGTACGCTTACCGCCGATGATGCCTTTGCGATGGGGTTCGATCACGTGGCGCTTGCAGCGGGCGCCGGGCGTCCCACTGTGCTCGACCTGCCCAATGGGCTGGCGCGAGGGGTTCGTGCCGCATCCGATTTCCTGATGGCGTTGCAGTTGAGCGGCGCGGCTCAGGTTAATTCGGTCGCCAATATGCAGTTGCGCTTGCCCGTGGTAGTGATTGGTGGAGGACTGACAGCCATCGATACAGCTACCGAGGCGCTGGCTTATTATCCGGTCCAGGTGGACAAATTTCTGCGTCGTTACGAAATTCTGACCGCCGTGCAGGGGGATGCCGCGATACGTGCTGCATGGGATGAGGAAGAGCGTGTGATTGCCGAGGAATTCCTCAGCCATGCGCGCGCCATTCGCGCGGAGCGCAAGGAAGCGGAAAAGGAAGGACGGGCGCCGCGTATCCTGGAACTGCTCCAATCGTGGGGAGGCGCCACCATTGCCTATCGCAAGCGGCTCATCGACAGCCCCTCGTATACCCTTAATCACGAAGAAGTGGAAAAAGCGCTGGAGGAAGGCATATGGTTTGCCGAGGGCCTCACGCCGGTTCGAGTGGATATCGATAAATGGGAACATGCAGAAGCGGTGCAGTTCGCGATACAGGTCCTCGATGAAACCGGATCATGGCAAAAGACAGGACAAACCATATTGCCGGCGCGGGCCGTTCTGGTTGCGGCCGGCACTCAACCCAACACCGTGCTCGCCAGAGAAGACGATAAGAATTTCAAGCTGAACGGCCGCTATTTCGCGGCTTGCGATGAAAATGGCGATCCGGTCAGTCCGCCGCGGGCCAATCCCAAGCCTGAAACGGCCAGCGTACTGATGAGCCGTAACGAAGATGGACGTTTCATCAGCTTCTTCGGTGATTTGCATCCTTCCTATTCCGGCAACGTCGTAAAAGCGATGTCCAGCGCCAAGCAGGGTTATCCCGTGGTAAGCGCAGTGCTTGAACATCTGGCTCCGGCATCCACGAAACCCGCCTGGCTCTTTTTTGCCGAAATGAATGGACAGTTACGCGCTACGGTGCACAAGGTCGAGCGGCTTACTCCAAATATTATAGAAGTGGTCGTGCATGCGCCGATGGCGGTGGAACGTTTTCATCCTGGCCAGTTCTACCGCTTCCAGAACTTTGCAACACTTGCCATTACCGCGGGCGATACGAAGCTGGCGATGGAGGGCATCGCCCTTACGGGGGCCTCGGTCGACGTATCCCGTGGATTGGTATCGCTGATTGCCCTGGAAATGGGGGGGTCAGCAGACTTGTGCGCCAGGCTCAGTCCCGGCGATCCGGTAGTCCTGATGGGCCCGACCGGTACGCCAACCGAAATTCTGCCTGATGAAACCGTTGTGCTGGTCGGCGGCGGATTGGGCAATGCGGTGTTGTTTTCAATCGGTGCGGCAGCAAGAGCCGCGGGATCGAAAATTTTGTATTTTGCCGGTTACAAGAAACTGATCGACCGCTATAAGGTAGCGGAAATCGAAGCGGCAGCCGACATAGTGGTGTGGTGCTGTGACGAGTCGCCGGGTTTCAAACCCTCACGGCCGGGCGATCTCAGCTATGTCGGAAATATCGTGGAAGCGATGGCAGCTTATGGAAGCGGCGCGTTGGGTCCTCAGAAAGTTCGATTGTCTGACGCCGACCGTATCATTGCCATCGGTTCCGACCGGATGATGGCGGCGGTCGGCGCTGCACGTCATAACAAGCTTCGGCCTTACCTGAAAACAGATCATTTCGCCATCGGCTCGATCAATTCGCCCATGCAGTGCATGATGAAAGAGATTTGCGCGCAGTGCCTGCAACCTCATAAGGATCCGGTTACGGGTGAGATTACTTATGTTTTTTCATGTTTCAATCAGGATCAGCCACTTGATCAGGTCGACTTCGGCGGGCTGGCGTCGCGTTTACGCCAGAATAGTGTCCAGGAAAAGCTCACCACCCGGTGGATTACACATTGTTTGAAACAAGTGAATCCGGTTAGCGCCTGAAGTTTCTGTGGAGCCGGTCATCAGAAAGGATCGTTGTCTTTCCTGCAAAGCGGGGATTCCGGCGGTCTTTTCCAAAACCGCTCAATGTCTGCCTCTACAGGAAGTTCTACCGGATGAGCTGTTTTTCCTTAATCCGGACAATGCATCCAGCCCAGGTTCATTTATAATCCGAGCTTCGTGACGAACAGGGGGCCGAACGGGAGCATTACGGTCCGGCTTCAGTTTGCTGAAGAATAGCGCACGTTAAAAAAATAAGGGAGATTAGCAATGCAGATAGGCATACCCGCGGAAATTCGCGGGGGAGAGACCCGCGTCGCGGCCACACCGGAAACGGTGAAGAAATTTACCGCCAAAGGTCTGAATACTGTTCTGGTACAGTCTGGCGCGGGAGCCGGCGCGAGCATTCCCGATGCGGCGTATCAGGCGGAAGGTGCAAGCATCGTGGCCAGCGCAGCGGAGCTGTATGGACAATCTCAAATATTGCTTAAAGTGAGGAGTCCGGAACCCGCAGAACTGGCGCTGATGCGCAAGGATGCCGTGCTGCTGGGTTTGCTTTCTCCGCATCACGCCGAAGGCATTGAAGCGCTCGCTCGCCACGGCCTCACTGCCTTTGCGATGGAAAAACTGCCCCGCATTTCCCGTGCCCAGAGCATGGACGTGCTGTCCTCCCAGGCGAATATCGCCGGCTACAAAGCCGTGCTGATGGCAGCCAACGTCTATCAGAAATTCTTCCCCATGCTGATGACTGCGGCAGGTACCGTAAAGGCGGCGCGAGTGCTGGTTCTCGGCGCGGGCGTTGCGGGCCTGCAGGCAATTGCCACGGCCAAACGGCTGGGCGCGGTGATCGAAGCGTTCGATGTGCGTCCGGTGGCAAAAGAACAGGTGGAAAGCCTGGGTGCCAAATTTGTCGAGGTTCCGCTAAGCGAGGAAGAAAAAGCGCAGGCGGAAACCGCTGGCGGTTATGCCCGGGAAATGTCCGATGATTACCAGCGGCGCCAAGGCGAGCTGGTGCACCAACGCGCCGCGGCAGCCGACATCATCATTACCACGGCATTGATTCCGGGCAGGCCGGCACCGGTATTGATCAAGGAAGAAACCGTTCGAGCCATGAAACCGGGATCGGTCATCGTTGATATGGCGGTAGAGGCCGGGGGAAATTGCCCCTTGTCGGAACTGGACAAGATCGTAGTGAAGCATGGCGTCCATCTCGTCGGTATCGCCAACCTGCCGGGATTGGTAGCGGCAGATTCCAGCGCACTGTACGCGCGTAACCTGATGAATTTTCTCAATCTGATGCTTGACCCGAAGACCGGAGAATACAACCTGAACCGTGAAGACGAGGTGATCGCCGGAACACTGGTTTGCATCGGGGGGGAAGTCGTCCGGAAAGCTTGAAGCGTTAATGGCGAACACCGAAAACCGAATATACGCTTTTCACCGCTTCCGTTCTTTGAAGATAAATCATTATTCACAGTAACAGTCAACGTATTAGAAGGAGCAGCCATGATTGGCGAAGTTGATCCAACCATTATTAATCTCACTGTATTCGTATTGGCGGTGTTCGTAGGCTATCACGTTGTATGGAATGTGACGCCGGCCCTGCATACGCCGCTGATGTCAGTCACTAACGCGATTTCCGGCATTATTCTGGTGGGCGCCATGCTTGCCGCCGGACCGGCTGAAACCGACTGGGGCGTATGGTTGGGAGCCGTGGCCGTCACGCTGGCCGCAATCAATGTCTTCGGCGGCTTCCTGGTTACGCAGCGAATGCTTGAAATGTTCAGAAAAAAAGATAAAAAAGGAAGCTAGTAAATGTCGGTAAATTCGGTTGCACTCGCGTATCTTATCGCCTCGGTTTTCTTTATTCTGGCGCTAAAAGGTTTAAGTTCGCCCCTGACCGCTCGTCGCGGTAACTTGTTTGGCATGGTCGGGATGGCGATTGCTGTCGTCACCACGCTTACGATCACCAGCAACTGGGCGCTGATACTCGCTTGTATTGCGGTGGGAGGCGCCATTGGCGCGATCGTTGCCCGTCGCGTGCAGATGACGGCGATGCCGGAACTGGTTGCATTCATGCACTCGCTCGTGGGGTTGGCAGCGGTATTTATCGCTATCGCCGCTGTCAATAATCCTGCTTCGTTTGGTTTGCCTGAAACGCTGCCGATGGGCAGCAGGCTGGAGCTGTTCCTCGGCACGTTCATTGGCGCCATGACCTGGTCGGGCTCGGTGATCGCGTTCCTGAAGTTGTCCGGCCGCATGAGCGGCGCGCCTATCACCTTTGGCGGGCAGCACATGGTCAACCTGATCCTTGCAATCGTGATGGTTGGATTCGGCCTGTGGTTCTTCTTTAGCGAGACTACCAACTGGACCGCTTTTGCGACAATGACGGCTATTGCCTTCGTGCTCGGCTTTCTCATCATTATCCCCATCGGCGGCGCCGATATGCCGGTTGTGATTTCCATGCTCAACTCATATTCCGGCTGGGCGGCGGCGGGAATAGGATTCTCGCTTGGCAACCCCATGCTGATCATTGCAGGTTCGCTGGTGGGCAGCTCAGGCGCCATTCTGTCCTATATCATGTGCAAGGCCATGAACCGGCCCTTCATTTCGGTCATACTCGGTGGTTTCGGCAGCGAAACAGGCGCCGCGGCGGCGGGCGATGGCACCCAGAAAACCCATCGCAGCGGCAGCGCGGAAGATGCGGCATTCTTGATGGGCAACGCCGACAGCGTAATCATTGTGCCCGGCTATGGGTTGGCGGTGGCACGGGCGCAGCATTCCGTTAAGGAACTGGCGGAAAAGCTGCACGCAAAGGGCGTCAACGTGCGTTTCGCGATTCATCCGGTCGCGGGGCGCATGCCCGGACACATGAACGTGTTGCTGGCGGAAGCAGAAATACCTTATGAGCAAGTGCTCGAGATGGATGAGATCAACAGCGATTTTTCCAACACGGACGTGGTGCTGGTGCTGGGCGCGAACGACGTAGTGAATCCGGCCGCCAACGTTCCCGGCAGCCCGATATATGGCATGCCCATTCTGGATGCCCACAAGGCACGTACGGTGATGGTGGTGAAACGCAGCATGGCAGCGGGCTATGCCGGCCTCGACAATGACCTGTTCTACATGGACAAGACCATGATGGTCTTTGGCGATGCAAAGAAGGTGGTCGAGGAGATGGTCAAGGCTTTGTAAGTTTTGAGGTACTTAAATCGGAACACACTCCGCCTGTTATGATGATGGTGATTCGTTCACCGGAGTACCTCAGAAGCTGCTCGCTGCTATTTATTCAAAATAGTAAATGGATAGTCGCTTCTTTGTTGAAGCGAATTCCAACGAAGCGTCGGCAGCATTAGACAGGATGCGGAGACGAAAGGGCTAAGTTCATTATTATGATAGAGCATCAAAATAATGGACTGCGTACATGAGCGCGATCAAGGGCTTTTCCGAGGCAACGTTCGCGACAGGCAATCACTCGCTAATGCTCTACGGAAAAGGGAATGGGCCGGGCGTTATTCTCCTGCATGAATTGCCCGGTCTTACCCAGGACACAGTCGAGTTTGCGGAGTGGATTGCGGGCCACGGTTTTCACGTTGTCATGCCGCTCCTGTTCGGCCGTCCGCTTCAGCATCCGATGCTCGGCCTTTTGAAGTCCCCATTCCTATGCATTCGAAAGGAATTCAACAATCTCAGCGCGGGGAGATCAAGCCCCATCACGATGGTACTGCGCGCATTGTGCCGGAAAATACATTCTGAGCGTGGCGGACCGGGTGTAGGCGCCGTGGGCATGTGTTATACCGGCGGCTTTATTTTCGCGATGATGGTGGAGGCATCCCTCCTTGCACCGGTAGCGGCGCAGCCAAGTCTTCCATTTTTTCAATCCGGAGCGCTGGACGTCGAGCCGGAAAAACTTACGTTCGCATCCAATCGTGCCGATACAATGTCATTGCTCGGGCTGCGTTTCGAGGACGACTTTCGCTGCCCTGCGGCTCGATTCGAGCGGCTGGAAGCATCGCTGCAAGGTCCGGCAGGATCCGCCCGGTCGCGCTTCCGTTCTGTGGTCGTGCCCGGGGAAGGGCATTCGACACTTACATTCGATTACCAGAAAGCGCTTGACCGGGGAGTCGATACACGAGAACTGGTGCTCGAGCATTTGCAAGCGCAACTGCTCGATCCCGGATAGTCCGTTCCTTGACTCATCCAATAATGGTTTAGTGGATACCTACCAGGATAAATTTTTTCTGTGGTTCGGGGATCGGGTTGTATACTTAAAAAAAGTCGAGTTGCAGGCGTCACAGCCAAAAGGAGCGTAAGCGTTTCACCTTCAAGTTGAAGCCGATCGCTATCCATATTCTCTCAATTTCACATTAATCTTCTTTAAAGAAAGGTTCTGTTCTGCTCATCGACAGTCAGAAATAAACCCATGCGGATCGGACTACCCAAAGAAATCAAAGACCACGAAAATCGGGTGGGCTTGACACCAAGCACGGTCAAAGCCTTGACGCGGCGTGGCCATCACGTGCTCGTACAGAGCGGGGCAGGGGATGGAAGCTTTATTTCCGATGCAGAATACCAATTAGCGGGCGCAACGATTGTTCCTCATGCTGACGATGCCTGGGCGGCGCAAATGGTAGTTAAAGTCAAAGAGCCGGCCGCGATTGAATATCGTTACCTGCGTCGGGACATGATTCTTTTCACTTATCTGCATTTGGCGTCGGACAGGCCCCTCACTGACGCTCTGCTGGAGAGCGGCGCCACAGCCATCGCATACGAAACGGTCCAGACCGAAGATGGAAAATTACCGCTATTGACGCCGATGAGCGAGGTAGCAGGGCGTATGGCGACCCAGATCGGTGCAACCTATTTGCAAAAAACGCGCGGCGGCCGTGGCGTATTGATGGGCGGGGTTCCGGGTGTCGCTCCAGCTAATGTCGCGATCCTGGGTGCGGGTATCGTAGGCACGAACGCTGCCCGTGTAGCTGTGGGATGCGGGGCACAGGTAACTGTACTGGATATCAATCATGATCGTCTTAAATATCTGGATGACATTTATCGCGGCCAACTGCAGACGCGTATCAGCGACGAATATAATATCGAAGAGGTGGTCTATAGCGCCGATCTGGTCATTGGCGCTGTCTTGATACCCGGTGGACGCGCGCCATGGCTGATCACAGCCGGGATGTTGCCAAATATGAGGAAAGGTTCTGTAATCGTCGATGTGGCGGTTGATCAGGGAGGGTGCGTGGAAACAACGCGGCCTACCACTCACAGCGACCCCACTTATGAGCTCGATGGAGTCGTACATTATTGTGTTTCCAATATGCCCAGCGCGGTTCCGCGAACCAGTACATTCGCGCTCAATATACAGACCGCTGTTTATACGCTCCGTCTGGCCGAGGAAGGACTGGATGCTGTACGCAAGAATCGGGCGCTACAATATGGCCTTAACACGCACCATGGATCAGTAACTTATCTCGCTGTCGCGAGGGAGTTTGGCATGCAATATATTGAACCGTTGAAGGCGCTGGATGCATAACGGTTAACGCGTTGCTCCCCTTAAACAATTCGACTAATCAGGCAAAGACATAGGAGTAAGAAAGATGAAATTCAAACACACCGTGCTTTTTGGCGCACTGGTTGCCCCATTATTCGCTATCAGTCAGCCGGCGCTGGCCAATATCTATATCACTTTTGATTACCGGTATGATAGCTCGAACTTTTTTACGGGTGAAAATAGTTCACCCCAGAATCTGCTGAATGCAGCCGCTTCTGTATTCGAGACACGTTTTCAGGATAACCTGACCGCAATCTCCTCTTCCGGATCGAATAGATTCGATGCGCGCTTCTTTCAGCCGGATACCGGTATCAACACCCGTCTTTCCAATTATAGTGTCGCGCCTGATCAGATCGTGGTTTTTGTTGGAAGCTATAATATGGGTGGAATGCTAGCATCAGGTGGTCCCGGTGGAGTCGCGGGCGGCGGAGCGTCGGGCTTCCTCGACAATGCGTTAAGCAGAGGCCAGGCTGGAGCGCTTTTGCCCATGCAGACAGATTTTGGCCCGTGGGGCGGCGCTATTTCGTTCAATAACAATTCCAATTGGTACTTTGACACCGATATCACGACAGATGAGCCTTTTTCCAACAAGTATGATTTTTATTCAGTAGCAGTACATGAGCTTGCTCATGTACTCGGTTTCGGCGGCGCTCCATCGTTCAAGAACCTGAGCGCCGGCGGCGTGTTTACCGGCGCCGCTGTTCATGACCTGTATGGTTCGAATCCTCCCTTGACCACCGACGGCCACTGGGCAGCGAAGCTCAGTTATCAGGGACAGGAAGCTGCGATGGATCCGAGCATTGCAACCAACCAGCGCAGCCATTTCACGGAACTTGACTACGCCGCCATGAAAGACATAGGTTGGCAGGTTTCGCCGATACCAGAGCCGGAAACATGGACCTTGATGGCTGCCGGCTTGGGGCTGCTCGGCGCGCGCTTGCGCCGTTCTGAACGTATAAGAAGTGAACGTAAAAGCTAGCAGCCTGTCGGACTTGAAGAATCGCAGTGAAAAAATGACCGGGTGAGGGCACATTTTGCGGATTTTGAAGGCCAATAGTTATTTTATTGGCCTAAAAAGTCGCGAAATTTGAACCGGCCAGAGCTTTTGCAGCTGATTTCCTTCTAAGTCCGACAGGGTGCTCGGTGGCCGGTTCATATCAGCGTTATTTAATTAGCCTGCTGGTTATCACAATTTCTTAAAATCATCTTTGCTATCAGCATGCATCAATCCGAGCCGTAGTTTCGTTCTCGGGGGGTGCTGCACGCGGTACGGTACGATACGCCCGTCGCGGTTAGTAAATCCGTTGTCTACGCGCAAATACGCGGCAACACAAATGCCCCACAGTGTTACTCTAATCACCACCATTGCCGTCAGTTTCGGTCTTGCGCTGCTGATGGGGCTCATCGCCAACCGATTGAAGTTGCCGGTGTTGGTTGGTTATCTTGCTGCAGGTGTCATTCTGGGTTCCAATACGCCGGGCTTCGTGGCCGACATGGAGCTATCCGCCCAGTTGGCGGAAATCGGCGTAATACTGCTGATGTTCGGCGTCGGGTTACATTTTTCGTTGAATGATCTACTGGCTGTGCGGCGGATCGCCTTACCCGGCGCGATCGTCCAGATTGTGGTGGCGACTGCTTTCGGTGCCATGGTTGCTACCTCCTGGGGTTGGAACCTGGGCGTTGGTATTGTATTTGGTGTGGCGTTGTCCACGGCGAGCACCGTCGTGTTGCTGCGAGCGCTTGAGCAACGCGGCTTGCTCAAGTCCGTTAACGGCTCTATTGCGGTGGGCTGGCTTGTAGTCGAGGACCTGGCGATGGTCCTGGTTCTTGTTCTGTTGCCGCCGCTTGCCGGATGGCTGGGCGACAATGCGGGCGGCTCTGAGGGAGTATCAAGCATCCATTTGCTGACGACTTTGCTGCTCACCTTCGGCAAAGTGGCGGTCTTTATTGCACTGATGCTTGTTGTCGGGAAACGCGTGTTCCCCTGGTTGCTTTGGCACGTCGCCAGCACAAACTCGAACGAGCTCTTTATCTTGAGCGTCATAGCGGTCGCGATAGGCATCGCCTACGGTTCCGCAATGCTCTTCGGTGTTTCCTTCGCTCTGGGTGCTTTTTTTGCCGGCATGGTGATGAGGGAATCCGCTCTAAGCCATCGAGCCGCGCAGGAGTCCCTGCCTCTCCGCGACGCTTTTTCGGTTTTATTTTTTGTTTCCGTGGGAATGTTGTTTGATCCAGGCGTACTGGTAGAACAACCGCTCCATGTTCTCGCCACGCTCGGAATCATCATCATCGGGAAGTCGCTGGCTGCCTTTTTATTGGTACTTGCTTTCCGTTATCCTCTGAATACGGCATTAACCGTGTCCGCCAGCCTTGCGCAAATTGGTGAATTCTCGTTTATCCTTGCCGCGCTAGGCGTGTCACTCGGGCTGCTTCCGGTTGAAGCTCAGAGCCTTATATTGGCGGGCGCGTTTATCTCGATCACACTTAATCCCTTCGTATTTCGGGTAATCGAACCGGCGCAGGCTTGGATACGCTCCCGTTCCAACCTTGCGCGTATCCTGGAGCGTTCCGACGACCCACTGGCTGAGCTGCCGATGACCGTTGCGTCAAGCCATGTCACGAGCCATGTCGTGCTCGTGGGCTATGGCCGTGTCGGCCGGCTCATCAGTGACACATTGGTCGAGCGGGGATTATCGTTTGTTGTGGCGGAACAAAACCGTGAGCTGGTTGAAGGACTGCGCAAGCGTGGAATTCATGCCGTAGCCGGGGATGCAGCCGAACCCGCTGTACTGATACAGGCACATATCGCGCGAGCCGCAATGCTCGTGATCGCGGTTCCCGATACGCTACGTGCCCGGCGAATGATCGAAACAGCACGTATACTTAACCCCCCGGTTGAGATCATTGTTCGTACGCATAATGAAGAAGAGGCGGCGCTACTCAGGAGGGAAAGCGGCGGAGCGGTATTTCTGGGTGAACACGAGCTCGCTCGGAGCATGGCACGACACATACTGGAAAAAGTTGCGGGTGATAAGTGAAGAAATCAACATCATATGCAGGACCATCGGTAGTATGGGAGTTTAACGGGCAAGTCGGTCGGCATTGCTTGAATGCCGGCACACGAACTGATCCAGGTATGAGATTGCAAGGAGGATTGAAATGAGTGAAAGGATTGTCGTTTATCAGAAACCCGGATGCAGCAAATGCAGAGCTACGCTCGAGCTTGTTGCGAGCAGCGGCCAAGAGTTTGACGCTGTCAATTATTATGAAACACCTTTGACCGCCGAGCGCTTACGCGAACTGATCGATAAGCTTGGCTTGCCGGTACGCGATGTGCTGCGTGGCGACGAACCTCTGGCGCGCAGCCTCAAGCTTGCTGAGCGAGCGTTGCCGGATGAAGAACTGATAAGGATCATGGTGGAAAATCCGGATTTGATTCAGCGCCCAATTGTTGTACGCGGCGATGAGGCAATGCTGTGCCGTCCGCCGGAAAACGTGATGAAATTGCTGTAATGATTTTCCCGAAAATGCGATGAACAGGAATAGGATTCGATATGGTTCCGGTTGCTGGGCCTCTGAAGCACTCGTTCAGCCAAGGGCACTATTTTAAATAATTGTATAAGCGTTTAAACTGGTGCTGATAGAACGTCAAATACAATGACAACGTAATGACATTCGAATGTACGTACAGGAAATTGACAATGAATATGATGTCTGTTGGAATTTTGCGACTAATACTTCGATTTGCCTTTGCTATCCTTCTGGGAGGGTCTGCTACGGTTGTACAGGCAGAGTGTGCTGGATGCCTCTGCCCCGGGAACCCCTGCAAGCTGTGTCCGCTGCCGCCCCAAAAAAATGCGCCGCCAGTCGCGGATGAACCGGACATTTGTCTTAAAATCAGAGAGAGAGTAACGGCGATTTCAAAAGATACAGAGCCGAACGAACATTATGAGAGCGTGAATAAATCGATCATGGAGTGTGTAAGAAACGGCGGCGACGTGATTATGAATTCGCGCCGAAACAAGGAATTTCCTTCCAAACATTATTGCAAGCCCTACATTGCGGAAGGCAAGGCAAATACTGATGGTGCTCACCTTCCCCGGAAGAAATAAGGATCAATGGAGACACTCGACAGCAAAGCGGGGCAAATACCTGGGCAGGTACGCAGGTTGGAAAACCACGTCGGGCGTAGCCCGACCTACCGCCTGTTTTGTAACAGTAGGTCCATCGGAATGGGGGGTTATTCCTCTCGACCCTGCGTAAGGAGATTGGCATCAAACATACGCGGCTGTTATAAAACATACGGAGATGGATAAAGTAGGTCGGGCTACGCCCGACAATACGTCAGCGCGTAGGTCTCTACTGCAGTGTCTTCAGCAGACCGGCAGACTTATTATCCTCCTGCTGTAGAGTCTTCTAAACGAAACTGTTGACGTGAGCATGAGGCGAGCGCAAATAAAATTGTTCCGAACCTGGGCTGTCGAAGGGAAAAAATGAGTGCTCGCGCAGAAATTGCCAAGCAGGACAGCGGCATTAGCGTCGGATCTTTGTCCCGGCTAAGGCGCGATCCGAAGTCGTTCCTCAAATTGATCCTGCTCGGTTTTGCGCTTGTTGGCTTGCCGCTGATCATCGCGCTGATCAACAGTGCTTTTTCCATTGACCGGTTGGCGGATCAGAGCCGCAAGGCTGTGTATCAGGCGGCGCAAATTGCGCACAGTAGCCGTGCGCTGGCTGATGAGATTGCCGCTATGGAGCGGGCTGTGCGCCAGGCCCATATCCTGGGCGATACCTCTTTGCTCGAAGGTTATTTTCGCGCGCACAACAAATTCGAGAGCATGTCGGCGAGCCTTTCCGAGTTGTCATTGCATGACGAACAGAAACAACTGCTGAGCCACCTGCAAACGTCGGAAGCTTCGATTTTCAAGAAAGTATCGGCTGTAAAACAATCCCCGGAAAAGCTTCGCGATCTCATCGGTAATTTCGTGCTCCTCCGGGATTCGGCCCGAACCTTTTCGTGGGTTGGCTATACGTTGATCGAGCGTGAGGTGGATGAAATGCAGGACATGGCGGGGTATGCGCGCTTTACCGTCGGGTGGCAGCTACTCGCGCTGATTCCATTTGCCATTTTGCTGGCATTCTTTTTTTCGGTGCGGATCGCACGTCCCATCCGCCAGATCGATGAAGCCATCCGAAATATGGGGCAAGGTGAACTATTCAAGGCAATCAGTGTGGAGGGACCTCAGGATCTGGTGTATTTCGGTGAGCGCCTGGACTGGATGCGTCGCCGCCTGCTGAAGCTGGAAGAGCAGAAAACCCGATTTCTGCAGCATGTTTCTCATGAGCTGAAGACGCCGCTTACCGCCATGCGTGAAGGGGCGGATTTGCTAGCGGAAGGCGTGGCGGGGAAACTAACCGAAGAACAGCAGCGTATTGCGAGGATCCTTCATAGCAACAGCATCCAGCTCCAGCGGCGCATCGAGGATTTACTGAGCTATAGCGCTCTTCAGGCCGAAAAAGCCGCGCTGGTGAAGCAAGAGGCTAATCTGACAAAAATTCTGGATGCGGTGTTGCAGGACCAGAATCTTATTATCATGAGTAAAGGCTTGAGAATTGACTTATCTTGCCCGGAATTGGTTATTGACTGCGATGAACAGAAAATTAAGGTAATCATCGATAATCTATTGTCGAATGCGGTGAAATTTTCGCCGCCGGGCGGCTGTATCCGCATTTGGACGAGTAAGACAGCCGGGATGGTTCAACTGGACATTGTTGACGCGGGGCTGGGCGTTGACGAAGCGGACCGTGAGAAAGTATTCGAGCCGTTTTACCAGGGGCGGCGGATACTCGACAGTCATGTCAGGGGAACAGGGCTGGGACTATCCATTGCGCGAGAGTATGCGCTAGCGCACGGAGGCAATATTGAGCTTATCCCGAAAATTGGTGCCGGGGCTCATTTCCGCCTCACCATACCTATTTGTGACCTCGAACGGCCTCTATGAATCGCATGCGTCAAAAATTGCGGATCCTGCCGGCAATAATGTTGACGTTTGTAGCTGCGTGCGCAGGCTTGCCTGAAGATCAGCCATATGTCATGCCAGCTGATCCCGTCGTCACTGGCCAGATGGATGATATGATGGAGTTTTATGAATCCATTCGCAAGCAACCATCAGCAGAGCTTGCCCGCGTATATGACAAGGTAAAACAGAATTTCGTACAGAACAAGAGCGACTCAAACCGAGCCAGGCTCGTATTGCTTCTCATACTGCCCAATACTTCCTTTCGCGACATCACTTCAGCGGTCTACCTGCTCAACGAGTGGCCGCGGGATTCGAATCCAGCAACCAATCTGCAAAGTTTCAGAAATTTGCTCGCGAGCCTGCTTGCAGAGCAGCAGCGGCTAACTCACAGTGTGGAAGAATTGTCGCAGAAATTCAAAGACGAGCAAAAACGCGTCGAGACCTTGCAAAACCAGATCGATGCCATAAAAAGCATGGAAAAGAATCTCATTCTCAGAGAGTTATAAATAATGCACAATCATGTTTGATGCCAAGCCCAAAATCCTCATCGTCGACGATGATACGGATCTGCTTGAGTTACTTGTTATCCGGCTGACCGCTGCGGGCTACAAAGTGGACGCAGTACAAAGTGCAGAGGCCGCGCTGAATTATCTGGATGTATCACGGCCGCAACTGGTCATCAGCGATATGCAGATGAGCGGCATGGACGGCATGGCATTATTTGAGCACATCCATCGGGCATTACCGACGTTGCCGGTGATCATTCTTACAGCGCATGGCACCATTCCCGATGCGGTTGCGGCCGTCCAGCAAGGCGTATTCGGTTATCTGGCCAAACCTTTTGACAGCAAAACCCTGCTGGCCAACATTAGCCAGGCTCTTAGATTCGTTCCGGGCGCCCTGTCACAGCAAGAGATATCGCAGGCGGCGTGGCGCAAAAATATCATTACGCAAAGCGCTGTCATGGAGGACCTTCTTACAAAAGCGGGACTTGTAGCGGAGGGAGACGCGAGCGTGTTGATCTATGGCGAAAGTGGCGTGGGAAAGGAATTATTCGCGCACGCGATACACGACGCATCCAAACGGCGCGATCATCCGTTTGTGGCTATAAATTGCGCGGCAATTCCAGAACAGTTACTGGAATCCGAATTGTTCGGTCACGTCAAAGGCGCGTTTACCGGCGCTGTCCGGGACCACAAGGGGCTGTTTCAGTTGGCCGAGGGCGGGACGCTGCTTCTCGACGAAATTGGTGATATGCCGCTTTTGCTCCAGGTCAAGTTATTGCGTGTCCTGCAGGAGCGACAAGTGCGGCCGGTCGGGTCGACGCAGGCAATGCCGGTGGATGTCCGCATTATTTCGGCAACCCACCGTGACCTCAAAGCGGAAATCGCCGCAGGTACCTTTCGAGAAGACCTTTATTACAGACTGGACGTGGTGGCCTTGACAATTCCCGCCCTGTCGCAGAGGCGCGAGGATATTCCATTACTGACAAATTACTTTCTAAGTACATTTTCCGAGAAATACCAGAAAAATATCAACGGATTCTCTCCCGAAGCCATGGAGATGCTGATTAGCGCGTCCTGGCCGGGCAACGTGCGGCAACTCATGAATGTCATCGAAAGATGTGTTGCCCTGAGTACGGCACCCCTCATCTCGGCCGCATCGGTGTATGACGCCATGCACCGGGAAGAGGAACAGCTTGTTTCTTTCGAGGACGCGCGCAAAAGTTTCGAGAGAGACTATCTTGTACGCGTGCTGAAGATAACGGGCGGCAACGTGACGCAGGCAGCGCGCCTGGCCAAGCGAAATCGCACAGAATTCTACAAACTGCTCCAGAGGTACCAGCTCGATCCTTCTGTTTTCAAGCAGGCGCAAGCATGATCCTGAATTCGGCAGTCGGGGTGGAGTGAGCTGTTCAAGCCGCCCCGTGGCGAACTCACCAAAAGGTGAAGCTTCCAGGCTACGAAAAATCCTTTTCGGTTATAGCGCTTAGTTGGCAAATAAGCTGAAAAATGAATTGTCAACTGCTGGATTCAGAATAACGATCAACTTCACATCACCGCCACGTCAGACTGGCCCTCTATGGGGTTGCGCTCGTCCTCTACGAATTTGCCGCCTTTTTTTACGATAAAACCCAGCTCTGACCACCATCTGACCATATCACTATAGTCTTCTATGCCGCGTGAAAATGGTTGTATCTGCCCCGAGGCGGTAACGACATCGACAGGGCGCTGAGCCGGCCACCACAGTTCGCCGCAAGCCAGAAAGTCAGCCTGCCAGGGCAATGCCATTCGCTCAGTCAGGAAGCCAGGGGAAAGCGTACGTTTGATCCGGAACGGTGCTTCATAGGTCACTGCCTGCGCAATGACATACGTTACCTCGATACCAGGGAAAAATGGCGCGCCGATGCAGCCTTCCAATGACGCTCGCGTCAGCGCATCGGGCTTTTGTTCGAGCGGCAATTCATCGAACGGAACAGGTACAGGCTCGGTTACCCAGTCGGCGTGGAATTCGCCCTGCGACCATTTTTCCATCATGGCGTACTGATACTCCGTCAGTGCAGTGTATTCGCCTCGTTCCAGATTGTCGGGATCCAGGCCGCTATTCACTTTCGGCATGCTGGGCGGAACCCGGGGCGGGGGAGAATTGGGATCGACGCGAGTATTGGGTTTCATCAGCCACCTCAAAACCGTTTCACGCGCGGACTTCCCATTTTCCGTCTTGTCTGCCAGCTTGCTCAGCCGCTCGGGATTGAGGAAATTTCCCGCATCTCCGTGATGGCGGTTTCTTTGCTCCGCCACCCAGTGAATCAGTACCACCCGCTTAAGGATCGGGTAGATATCCCGTGTAAATGACGGCACACTTTTTATAAGACGCGGAGAGAAATTTCGCACGGCAACATTCAGCGCCTGGTCATACCAGGTTGTGACACTTTCAATTTCCGGGGCGTACGAGGGGGGTGCCACAACAACCCATGCGCCGCCTTCAGCATTGATGGGCTGTTCACCTTCCACCTCTACGACAGCACTTACAGGCCCATCGGAAACGCCGTCATACCAGCCATCATTATTCGCAAAATTATCGAGGCCTCGACCAATAGGGGAGCCCGATTTACCTGGACCGCCGACAACGATCAGCCGTCCTTCTTCGTCCGTGAGGAGGCGTCCAAACACAATTTTTGCGCTGCCTTCGACATCTCCACCTTTGATGAAGTTGATTTCTCCGGCGAGAAGACCACCCGCTTGGTTTTTGCCCGATATGGACTGTATTCCGGCATCCGCGATTAACCCCGCTCGGCTGTATTCAGCATTTCTGAGCGAAGTAGAAGACGGACCTCCCGGCGGAAAATTTCCACCTGCTGCTTTACGGTTGACCAGATGCACGCTCCATCTGATTCTTGTCTTCTCATCCAGAACAATCTCGCTGTCGAGTGCTTCCTTGCCGAAATCGTCACGAATAAATTTATAAATGCGGAATCGAACAGCTTGCGGCTTTATTTTTCCCGGTGACGAGTCGTCACGATATGGCCCCGGGGGAGTAACCCCTGGAGACTCCGGGCCCAGGAAATAACCGGTCTCGCTGTTTCCTATACGCGCAACGCCTATTGCCGGGTAAATCCGGTAGATCGCTTTCATCGGCATTTTCTCCTTTGCCAGTTTAATTCATCCCGAAAAAATCTTGGCCACATCCATATCATAGCCTCCACCAAAAATATTTCCGGCTATTTTTTCCTGGGAACATGCCGTTCACGTCGTGTTCGCTGTCGTGCTCGTATATACCGGAAAAATACCAGTGAAGAGTTCCGACCATCATCCAGCCCTTGTTGAAAACCTATGTTCGGAAGCGTACGGAAACATCGTTAACGATGCTCTATAAAAATAACCGTACTTTCGTATTTCCTTATTTCAGGATCAGGCACATCAATTTTATTAACGCGAGGCGCTGAGGATGTTATCGGAAGACAAATATGGCAACCCCTTGCATGACCGGCCCCCTGAGGTGACAGCCGTACGAATCCCGGCAGGGGATGTCACGTTGAGCGCAGACTTGGCTATTCCCTCGGATTCCAGAGCTATTGTCGCATTCGCACATGGCAGCGGCAGTGGCCGGCATAGCACCCGCAACCGTTATGTCGCGGAAACACTGAACAGGTATCACTTCGCCACGCTGCTCGCCGATCTCTTGACCGAGGAAGAAGAAGTTATCGATATGCGGACACGGCATTTGCGTTTTGATATACCCATGCTGGCGAACAGGCTGATCGATATTGCCGCATGGTTGCAAAGTGAACCGCGCACGAAACATTTAAAGATAGGCTGGTTTGGGGCGAGTACAGGTGCCGGTGCCGCGTTGATTGCCGCGGCAAGGCGCCCGGAAAATATCATGGCGGTGGTCTCCCGTGGGGGCCGGCCTGATCTGGCGGGTGATTATTTGCCGGAAGTCATGGCTCCCGTGCTTCTTATCGTAGGTGAAAACGATTTCGAGGTCCTGAAACTCAATAAATCGGCCTTGGCGCGGCTTAATCCCAATGGCCGGTCCAGATTGGACATCGTACCAAACGCAACACATTTGTTTGAAGAGCCCGGCACGCTCGAGGCAGCCGCCCTTCTGGCGGCTCAATGGTTTCAAACCCATTCCGGACCGTTGGAAGAAGAGGTTTAGATGGCAGGCTCCGTTCACTATTTCGCGGATAGGGCAGAAGCTGGAAAAAGGCTGGCGGAAGCACTGGCCGGCTATGCTAGAAGAACCGATGTCCTCGTTCTGGCACTTCCGCGTGGCGGCGTGCCGGTGGCTTATGAAGTGGCCCAGACTCTGGCTGTGCAGATGGACCTGTGGCTTGTCCGCAAGCTGGGCGTGCCCGGGCAGGAAGAACTGGCGATGGGTGCGATAGCAGGAAATGATACTCGCGTCCTCAATCGAGACATCATCAGCGTCTTGAATATCGACAGGACTACCATTGAGGCTGTAATAGTAAAGGAACAGGCGGAACTGGAAAGGCGCAACCTGCTTTACCGCCAAGGCAGGCCGTCACCCAATATTGAAGGAAAGACAATCATAATTATCGATGATGGCCTTGCTACCGGGGCGACCATGCGCGCTGCGATTGCTTCCCTCCGCCATGCCGGTGCAGCAAGGATTATTGCGGCTGTGCCAGTTGGCGCCGCGGCTACCTGCGGAAAAATCGAGCAGGAGGCGGATGAGCTTGTTTGCCTGTATACACCGGAGCCTTTTTACGGTGTAGGACAATGGTATAGCGATTTTTCACAGACGCCAGACGAAAGCGTGCTCGCACTCCTGGAAAGTGCCGCCAAAAGCCAGGGCAGCGCCCCGATAAAACCCGAAAAAACATTGTGAGGGTTCAGCATGCCTGACCTCGATTCTCATCACAGCTCGATCGCCGTACTGGAACGGCATGCGCAATCTCTGCAGGTTGCGGGGGACGATTACCGTCCACTGATTGATGCCGCAAAAAACAAAAAACTTGTTCTGCTCGGAGAGGCTTCTCACGGCACTGCAGAATTTTATCGAATTCGCGCCGAAATTACCAAGCATCTCATTGTAGAAGAAGGATTCGACGCTGTCGCAGTCGAGGCGGACTCGAATTGCGCCGAATTAAATGTAACCGAAAGGTATTCTGAGAAATAACGTTGCGCCATATTGAAGGTTACCGAAAAGGAGACCTTGATATGGTAA
>NZ_FMWY01000025.1:0-50540 GCF_900103145.1 Nitrosospira sp. Nsp18
GCGCTGCTGTTTGTGATCCTCGATCCTGCCTCACGCCGCTGGCTGCGCCGGCCGCATGCGTATCTGGCCGCTGCGCTTGCGCTACTGCTGTTTTCCCCGGTGATCATCTGGAATTTCCAGCACGACTGGGCCTCGATCACCTTTCAGTCAAGCCGGGTCAAGGGGGTGGGCGATAATCAATTCTCGGTGCACGAATTATTTCTGCATCTTATGGTCCTGCTAACGCCGATGGGTCTGCTTGCCGCAGCCATGGCGTTGTGGCCGAGGACAGAACGTGACTCCAGCACCTATGCACGCAAGCGTCGCCTGTTCGTGGGAGTGTTCACCGGCGTGCCACTGTCAGTGTTCTTGATTCTCAGTATTTTCGATTCACAACGGTTTCACTGGCCTGGTCCATTATGGCTCGCGGTACTGCCAACGATGGCGTGGATGATGGGCCAGGCGGGCGATCTCAGCGCCACCGCACGCCGTGTGAGAGCAGCCTGGAAGCCGACCATCATGATCTGCCTAATTCTCTATGGATTCGTACTGCACTATGTGGTGCTCGGCATCCCTGGGATTCCCTACAAGTTTTTGTCCGAACGTTATTTCTGGCGCGAAGCCACAAGTGAGGTCGAGCAGATTGTAGCGGAGGTTCGACAACGGACTGGGCAAGAGCCCATTGTGGTAGGCATGAGCAAATGGTCGGTGGCTGCGCCCTTGTCTTTTTACAATCGCGGCGATGAGCCTATGGAGATACGCTCGCGCAATATGTTCGGCGATAGCGGTGCCATGTACGATTTCTGGTATCCATCGGAATCACCCACGACCCGGCCAATCATCATGGTGGGCATATGGCGCCGCGATCTCGAGCATACCACGAAAATACATGATATTGACCGGATGCTCCTGCAACCCGGTCCGGTACAGGAGCGAGTGGTCATGCGCGAAGGCAAACCGCTGCGGCAGGTGCATTACCGCATTGCGCAGGGGTATTTGGGTAAAAATCCTTGATTCTCAGTAAAGAAAATCTATTGCTTCATTCCACGATTTTCTTTCTGCAGGCCAATTCCAATAGCAGTGATGACCAGAAGCAAAGTGGGAATTTTGCTAAAGAGAGCAAAGGTATCCGTCAGCCCCGATATAAAAATAAAGCATACCAAAGCTGCTCCCAGGAGGGGAAGTTGATATGTTTTCAGGGTTTGATACCAACTCCATAGAAGAAATGAGAACGCCAGAATGCCAAGCGCACCGATATGCATTCCAATTTCAATCCAGTCGTTGTGATAATGAGAGGTTTCAAGGAATTTTGGCAAATCCTTGTACCGACCATCTTTGTATGTGACCACCGTTTTTTCGAAATAGCTTTCGGGTACGCCTGTGCCATGGCCAAACAAGGGCTTTTGAGCGATGCCATGCAGTCCAACATCCCAGACGGCGAGGCGATAACCCAGGCTGTTATCGTATTTTCCTTGTTTGGACAGCTCGATATCGGCCTGGGCCTGAACCAGCCTTTCATGCAGGTTGCCATCATTGTGTGCGAAAAACACAACCATAATGGTTGCCGATGCGACAATACTCAGAAGGGCTTTTTTTTCTGCTTTATAGCGTAGATAAATTAAAAATACAGATGCAAGCAATGTGGCCAGAAGAGGTCCGCGTCCATTCTGATTTAACTGCATAAAAAATAGAAATGTCGCCAGAAACCATAATGCTGACTTTATTTTTTTACCGGTGCTCACGCCGGCAAAATATAGAGATAGTATAACCCCTATCCCAAGCATCGATGAGAAGGTCAGATAGCTTATATCAAGAAGCGGAATGCCTTGCACCCCGACAATAGCCCATTGATAAATTCCGATAAGTAAAACACTAAAATAACCCGCAAGCAGACCACTAATCGCCCAGGGCAGACGATCTTTATTCAAAAGCGATAAAAATGGCACAAAGATCAGAAATCCAAAATATCTTCTCCATTTCAAACGTCCAGATTCGGGAAAGTCGCCCCAAAGAATTCCCAGCGCCAACACAGCGCAAAAGATGAGTATTGCTAATACGAAAGGTTCTTTGATTACCTGTCCGAGCCTGCGAAGGCCGTTATCCAGAATCCACAGCGAGGTTACGAGAATACCCACATTCAAGCTCAACCATTTGCTCCACAGCGCTATGCCGAAAAAAAACAGCACAAACTTTACCAGCGTGTTGTGCCACACCTGAGCGTTTTTCATCAGGCTGGAAGCATGGTTGATTGCTCATACATCGGACACTCGACCTATAACCTCCCAAGCTAAATTTCGTACCCTCTGATCTTCCGAACACATCGAAATAGGTTGATTTTTCATAGTCAACCGGCTCAGAATTCCGCTCCAGTCAAAGGCCCTGTTGCAAGTGCACTTGGAGATGAAGCGCTAATTTAAACGCTTTGCTGGCTCTTGAACAGGCTTGAGCCACCGTGAAGAATCAGTTTTATTATAAGCTCAAATTATGCATATTTTGCGATGGGATGGAATTGCGGCGCATTCCTCTTTGAACACCTGCGTCGCCGCCATAATCCTATTTGTTTCGTGATAATCATCTCGAATGAAATATAGTCCTTACACTCTCAAATTTGGTTGCAATGGACACATTTGATCCGTCCTTTAACTGTCAGGCGAAAATAATTTTTCCCGGCGCAAACGTTGTGCGACGGCTCATATGAAAGCGCTTTTTTTTCTACGCCATTACAACGACATAGATCACATCACTCCGGTCATCTCGAAATGGATCGAGGCGGGCCATATCTGCGATATCGTCCTGGTAGGTAGTCCGAAATTTCTCAGTGATTACCGTATTGAATTTCTGAGCAGGCTCGATGGTGTGCGAATTGCCCATATTCGTAACCTGTTGCCACCTCTCGAATTCTTGAGATGGCAGATGCAGATGCTCCTCCTGCTCAGCAGTTTGAGGCGCCTGTTTATAGGCCCTCTTATCGGCGCATTGGCCCGGATGTACGGTGCCAAACGGCGCGAGTTGATCTGGCGAAGCACCACTCACCGCTTATTGCAGCGGAGTTTCAATGGTATTGATGAGGGTGTGATCGTATTTGACTGGATCACCAGAGATTCGCCTATTTCCGTGGAGTGGGTCGAGACGGTTGTGTCTATGGGACGAACCATGGGTTTGGGTACAGCATCGCTGCCGCATGGAGATAGTCCTCATGCCAGTCAACTGATACGACACCATGAGTGGAGCCTCGAACCGGATACCCTGTTTTCTGCGGCAAGGATATTTGATAAGCTTGTGGTACCCAATGAATTGTGCGCAAAGCGCTTCCGTCCGTTCCTGGATGACCAGGCGATTGCTGTGCTGGGTTCCCCACGCTACTGTGACGAATGGTTGGAGAAATTGACAAAAATCTCTCCATCTTTGCTGACGGCCCGCTCCGGTAACCGGCTTAAAGTCGTGATGTTTTTGAGGAAGAGCAATTTTACGACGTTCTGGGAAGAAGTCGGCGAGGTGATCGGGATGATCGCCGCTTTTCCCGAAGTAGAATTGGTGATCAAGCCACATACGCGCGGCGGCCGGCGACAGCCCCTCACCAAAAATTTGTCCTTGCATCGCCTGCCGAATGTAAGTGTGGCAAGCGATGACACCCATTCCATTCATTTGATGAATTGGGCGGATGTTATTATCGACCTTGCCACTTCGGTGGTTTTTGAAGCAGTCAAGGCGAGAAAACCGGTGCTAGCCGCCGATTACCTGCATGCCGGACGTTCTGCGCTAGCCTGTTTTATGCCCGAGACGGAATTGAAATGCCGGGATGATGTGTATAAAAGAATTGACGAGTTTCTTACCGGCGGTGGCGGTTCCTTCTATGTGGAGGAACATCGGTTGCGATTCATCAACGAGATGCTTCACGCCGGAGGGCCGGATGTATTATCCCGCTATGTGGCTTTGCTTGAAGCGCAGGTGAAGGGAAGATACAGAGCAAATCCTCGATCGTGTCTTTGACATCAAATAAATCATCGAGCTATGCGGTCAATAAATTGGCAGAATCATTCAGTTATTTCCCCTGGTTAGCAATAGACGTATCCTGACGGAATTAACTGTGGAGAAAAAGCCTTCTTTCGAGATATATTTTGGCGGCCCTGACCAGCCCGCGGGTTATCTGCGCGATATATTGGAGAAACATATCGCCGCGGTTCCGTCAGGCGGGTCCATCGACTGGGTTACCTATTATTTTCGTGACCTGCGGCTTGCGGAAGCGCTTATTCAGGCTTATAAACGCGGAGTTAAGGTCACCTTGACGCTAGCGGGCAAACCGCGGGTCCCCGATGCCAACGATGCCGTAATAGCAAGACTTTCCGCCCATGATGGACTGGCCAAAGGACTTCGCGTTGTTACCCTCCCTGGTATCCCCGCCCCGCCAGGGAAATCGTGGAAGCCGCAATTACACGAAAAACTTTACTGCTTTTCGCACCCAAAGCCCATTGCGTTTATCGGCTCTTTCAACCCATCAGGAAACGTGCCGGAGGAAAAGCCGGAGATCATCCGGAAAATAGGTGACCAGGATCGGGGGCATAATGCGCTAATCGGACTTGTCGACCCATACCTTGTTGAAGAATTGGTAAAACATGCTCGACAGCTGAATCGGGTACCGCCAGGGTTACTTTACCGGTTCTCTGCCAATGCAAATCTGGCGATCAGCAGCCTTGACACAACTATCTACTTCTGGCCCCGGATGCGTACGCACCCGGTGGTGGAGTTCCTGAACCAGGTTGGCAGCACTGCGCGTGTCCGCATAGTTGCATCGCACATCAGAACAGAGAGCGCCGCCGATGTGATGATTGAGCTCGCCAATCGAGGTGCGGCACTGGAGATATTTGCAGATTCAACCTTCAGGCGCGTCACTGCAAAGGTAGAACAACGGCTCTCGGCCTCAAGGATCCAGTTCAAGCGAATCAAAAATCCCGAGCATCTTCCGATGCACCTCAAGTTCGTGCTGGTAGAAGAGCATGAGAAGGTATGGTCCTTTTTTGGTAGCTTCAATTGGACAAAACCATCGTTCTGGCTCAATCATGAAATTGCCGCCATTTCAAGCGACCCCATACTTTTCAAGGCTTTTGTCGACCGATGTAATATGTTGGAATGAAAAAGGCAGACATGAACGAAAATCCTGGCCGCCTGTCGGACTTGAAGAATCGCAGTGAAAAAGTGACGGGGTGAAGATGGATTCTGCGGATTTTGAAGATCAATAGTTATTCTATTGGTCAGACGCTTGCGCAGCCGATTTCTTTAAGTTCGACAGTCGGGTAGCGCCGACAACTTGAAAATCCGAAATTGTAATACCCAAAACTCGACTTTAGCCAGAAATTACCTTTTGCGGTGCAGCTCACTTCGGTAAAAATCACGTCTTGAGGTATTCATAATGCAGTCCAGCCCCCATCCATGACCAGGTTTGCGCCAGTCATATAGCTCGAAGCATCCGAGGCTAGAAAAATAGCGGCTCCGCGGTATTCGTTTTTTTCTGACATGCGACCAAGGATAGTCCGGGATGAATAGTTTTTAATAAACTCATCATCATGTTGATTCCAAACTCCACTGGGCGTGAGAAGATTTACTCGTATGGCCGTATTCATATAATAAGCCGCTAAAAACTTTGTCAATCCCAACAGACCCGCTTTGCAAACGGAATAAACGGCGGGCTTGTATGTCTGGTTCTCTTGACCGGCTTTTTTATAAATACGTTGATCCGGCCCCACAAGTCCATAGTTGGATCCCAGAAAAATAATAGAACCCTTCCCCGATTTTTCCATTACTTCGCATGCGGCCTGGGTGAATAAAAAAGCACCGGTCAAATTGACATCCAGAGAGGATTGCCAAAGTTCTTTTGGAAACTTAGTGAATTTGGAAAAAGAGGTGGTGTCAGAACCCCGTTCAAATTTCGGATCAATGGCGGCGCTGTGAATAACAGCATCAAGTCGATTGAACTGGATTTCGCATAACTGGACAATGGATCGGCAAGAATTGGTGTCGGTCACATCCAGGGCCTGAATCCATGTTTTCGTATTTGGATAAACAGAAGCAATTTCGCTTTTTAGAGATTCTAGATTATCTCTCTTTAAATCTCCCAGTACTAAATGGGCGCCAGCCGAAGCGGCAGCCAGAGCGAATTCTTTTCCGAGCAGACCAGTGGCTCCACTGATGAGCACCACGTGGTCGGTAAGATCAAAGGGCGTACCTTTGTACGGTTGATTCATAAAGCAACCTTCTGATGGGTTTGAAGGGATTTTTTTACTGCTAGAGCGGTGTTCAGGACATCGATGCCGTCCTGCAAGGTGACTCGGGGAGTCGATCCTCGGGAAAACGTCTCAATAAATTCCCCCATCATGGATAGAAATAACGCGTTCCGGTCCCAGGTTGAAGGTAATTTCATTTCATCCAGGATTTGCCCATTTTGTTTCAGGGTAGTGCGACGAGCGGGATAGTCCCAGTCTACGATGGCTTTTTCAGCCACGATATTCATATGACGGACAGGCGGCTTTCGCCAATAATCCATCCGGAGTTGAACACAGATGTTTCGCTCGGTTTCGAACGTGATGAGCGCGGTATCTTCCGCTGTGATTTCGAGAGACGTTCGATGCCCTCCGATAGCAAAGACCTCCTTGGGTTTTCCGAAAAGCCAGTGCAAATAGTCCAGCTCATGGATAAGTGTCAGAACAACACCTCCCCCCTGATCCGCACGCGCTGCATAACTCTGCCGGTAATCTTCCCAAGGGTGCCAGTCGGGCAGGTATTCTCCAAGGTCCACTTGCACCGAATAGATCTTTCCGAGTTTATCCTGTTTGATCCATTCTTCGATTTTCTGCAGCCCCGGGTGCATCCGGAGCTGACACCCCACCAAAACTTTGGGCCCATTCAAGGTGAGGTAGCGAGCCAGTTCGGGCAGCCGCCGTTTTTCATGGGCAATAGGTTTTTCAACATAAACGTGGGACCCTGCCTTGAGGGCTTTGATGAGCGTTTCCAGATGAAGCGAGGTAGGGTTGGCCACCACCACGAGGTCGAATTTGTGGCTGAGTGCGAGGTCGAGATCTTGAAAGACAGTAATACCTTCGGGGATGATCTCCATGGGGGGCGGAAGATTTCGGCTTCGCACCACGCCGAGTTCGCAAATTCCGAGCGTATGTAAATTGTTGAGGTGCCTGACTCCAATGGATCCAAGGCCAACCACCAGAGCTTTCAAATGGTGCTTCCTCGTCTTTCCATCAGGAACTCGGCCAGTTGAAACGAGAACTCATCGTCGATATCGATGGAGTCGTTGCTGTCAATCTTAAGCGGTAAGACGTGTGTGCCTGTGAGGGAATGTTTTTTCAGAATGGTCCGGGTACGAATCAAATCCAGATAACCGATTTGCCAATACACCTTGGGCAAACTTTGCCGCGGCTCGTTGAAGGGCTCGGGAATGCCGGGAATGCTCAATAGCGCTTGCATAAAGCCATCCGCTCCGATGGTCCACATTTTGTAGGGATTTTGTTCCGGCTCGATGATTCCTCGAACCGAATCGGCTTCCGGATTTTTTTTCAAAAGCTCAGCAGCCTCTTCTATTTTCGAAACGCTACGCGAGGGAGAAGTTGGACGGAATTGGAAGATGGCATCGGGAAGTGGAACTCGATTTTGTTCTAACCATCCAAAAAAATGATGAAATACGGGCAAGTCCCGCGTGTCGTCCTGTGCGAGTTCACTAGGCCTTAAGAAAGGTACCTCAGCGCCGGCATTTCTCGCTACCTTGGCAATTTCTTCCGAGTCCGTGCTCACAAAAGTTCGCTGGATGCAAGGGCATTTGAGGGAAATCTCAATCGAATGGGCGATAAGAGGTTTTCCCTGCAAAAGCCGGATATTTTTATGGGGTACGGCCTTTGATCCCCCCCGCGCGGGAATGAGCGAATAAATCAACATCGACTACAGTCTGCACTGCTTTAATTCAGTAGGCTCGATAGCACGTTTCGGCCGAAATGATGCGCTTGGGGTAAGTGGTTGTCAAGCGATGTTCCGAAGGGGGGAGGAGCCATGGGACAACCAAACATGGATGCGCCACAAGGGTTTGTGTAGTCAAGGTCGAAACCAGTATTTTCTTACTGAATTCCCATTTCAGCCGGCACTATGTCCAAATTCAGACGGTACAACCTCCTAACTTTCAGCCGAGTAGTCGATCTCTCTAATCATGAATCAGCCAAATCGACGTTTCCGAGGCACACAATACCTTTCTATCGTTGAACCAGCGCAGCCTTGACGTTGCCGTGCACGTTTCGTTTACATACGAATGATATAACCCTGTACCTTGCGTCAATGCGATAATGGATAACTTGAATTTGCTGACTTGTATTTTTTGAAAATATGCCAAATTCCGCCTCGACCCTTATTATTCCCGTCGAAAATCAAGTGCGTGAGCTGGACGCTAAACTTCTGCTGTCCTGCGTGGCGGCCGAGCGCGGTTTTCCGGTTATTCTCGGTTCGCGTGCGTTTGTTCATTTCGAGGTGGCGTCGCTTCCACGTGGTGTGTATCTGGCGAAAAGCATGCGCAGCCTGAGCAACTCGATGTTCAGAATTCTGCGTTTGCTTGGGCATGAAATCGTCGCATGGGAAGAAGAGGCGCTGGTTCACCCGCCCCCCGACACCTATTTCACAGTTCGACTGTCGCCGACGACAATCAGGAATGTGTCTCATATATTTGCCTGGGGCCAGGAAAACGCCGACCTGCTTCACCAGTATCCGCAACTGCCTTCAAATATGCCTATCCATATTACCGGAAATCCCCGCGGCGATATATTGCGGCCCGAAATGCGCCCCTACTTCGATGCAGAAGTAGAAAGATTGCGCAATCTTTACGGGAATTTCATTCTCATCAACACGAATTTTACCGAGGTGAACCCCTTCATTCCGAATGTTGGTTTGTTTGTGCCGTCGAAAAATGGGCAGAAGAAGTCCGGGCGCGGTCAGGCCGGGATTGGAATGAGCCGCGAATTTGCGGATGGATTATGGGATCATAAACAGGCAATACTGGAGGATTTCAAGCAACTCATTCCCGCTCTCGAACAGGCTTTTCCTGATCTGACGATTGTCGTCCGGCCACATCCGAGTGAAAATTTCAAGGTGTACAATGAGATCGCCGCCAAGTGCCGGCGAGTGAAAGTCATCAATGAGGGCAATGTCATCCCCTGGCTTCTGGCTGCGAAGACCATGGTGCACAATGGTTGCACGACGGGACTGGAGGCTTATGCGCTTGGGGTGCCGGCTATATCCTACCTTGCGACATTCAATGAGTATTATGACTATGAGTTTCAGGGCCTGCCCACCAGGCTAAGCTATCAGTCCTTCAATTTTGAAGAATTGCAGCATACCTTGACCGGAATTCTTGAAGGTAAACTGGGCGTCGCGGGAGGTGAGGAACGCAAGGCACTTATCGACTATTATCTGGCGGCTCAAAATGGGCGTTTGGCTTGCGAGCGCATCGTCGATATCCTTGAGGACAACGGCTATGGTAGAAAGCAGCCGCCCTCACCCCCGCTCGGGAAGTTTGTTCAGGGCTGGGCGCTTGCCAAATTAAAAGCTTCGGTCACAAACTTGAACATGCGCCGTCCTGGCCCCAACCGACTTTCGTACCATGACCATCGCTTTCCCGAGATCCAGGTCGCGGAGATCGAACAGAGGATTGCGCGTTTTGGCCACTTATTGAATCGTTTCGGCAATATCAGAGTCAAACAACACTCAAGACACCTGTTCAGAATCCAGGGTTAGCGAATCTTCGAATTCAACCTCATGATCCCTTTTCAAAAAATTTTCTGAATCTGTACGATATAGCGATATAGCGGGTGCTCGCCAAAGATGGGCTCGGGTTTTATCTAAACAAAGGATAATCGTAAATTATTTATGAAGACACCAAAAATCATTGCTGAAATAGGCTGTAATCATAAGGGAGATATGGAGATCGCCCACGAAATGATAGGGATTGCGGCAACATTCGCGAAATGCGATTTCGTAAAGTTTCAAAAGCGTTCGAATAAGGAATTACTTACCCCTGAAGAATATAGCGCACGCCACCCTAACCCTCAAAACAGTTATGGGGAAAGCTATGGCGCTCATCGGGAATTTCTCGAATTCGACATGGATCAGCATCGACAATTACAGCAATGGTGCCAGGAAATCGGGATCGGCTACTCGACGTCGGTCTGGGATCTTACCTCGGCAAGAGAAATTGCCAGCCTCAACCCGGAATTCATCAAGATACCCTCGGCATGTAATCTCAATTTTCCCATGCTGCGGTATCTTGCTGATCATTATGGCGGTGACATTCACATATCCGTCGGCATGACGACCCCCGCTGAACAAGAGCAGATCGTGCAATTGATGGAGAAGTGCAGCGCCGCCGACAGAGTTGTTCTGTACGCATGCACGTCCGGGTATCCCGTTCCTTTTGATCAGGTCTGCCTGCTGGAGATACAGATACTCAAGGATAAGTTTGGCTCGCGCATCAAGGAAATTGGTTTCTCCGGCCACCATCTTGGCATTGCCATTGATATTGCAACCGTGGTTTTAGGCGCATCATGGATTGAACGGCATTTTACATTGGACCGGACCTGGAAGGGAACCGACCATGCCGCCTCGCTGGAACCGGACGGACTGCGCAGGCTCGTTCGGGATGTTCGTAATGTTTGCAAGACATTACGAGTCAAGGAAAATGAAATGACAGAAATCGAGCTTTCGCAGCGCGACAAGCTTAAGCGCGTGCAGGGAGTTCACTTCAACTGATGCGTTGGATAGCTCTCATGCCTCTGCATGAAAATTTCGAATCAATGCCGATTCTCCGAAATGCTACGCGCCATATTGCGGGACGGCCATTATTCGTCTGGGTCCTGGAGCAGGCCATCGCATCCGGGTGTTTTGACACCATTTATGTCACTACTGACTCATCGGTGGAGATTCGAAAAAAAATATCCGATGAATTTCCGGCGTCTGATAAGACGATAAACGTTCTGGATTACTCCGCTGTCAAGGGTGACGGGAACATCGACAGTGCGCTGCTCGAGCTTCAACAAAAGATTCCTTTTGATGTCGTATGTATGGTTCAGGCCGCCTCGCCCCTCACTCGGGCGGAAGACTTTCGCTCTGCCAAGCATCAGTTTCTTTCGGAAAGCCTGGATTCCCTTCTAACCGCCGTGCGGTCCAAACGCTTCTTTTGGACCCCGGCAGGCGCACCGGTTGATCATGACCCTGGGAAACGTCCTGCATTCGAGGATATTGAAGGGTATCTGGTGGAAAATGGCGCCTTCTATCTAACCGGAGCGAAATCGCTCAGAGATCACGGTTGCCGTTTAGGTGGCCGCATCGGTATCCATGAAATGCCTGCTGAGGCCTCAATTGAGATAACCGGTGAAGCAGGCTGGACTGCTGTAGAGCAGCTTTTGTTGAAACAAAAACTGATGTCGGCTAAAGCTCGCGCCTTACAGGTTAAAGTTTTGGTGCTCGACGTAGACGGTACACTGACCGACGCCGGAATGTATTATGGACCCGCCGGTGAAGCACTGAAGAAATTCAATACGCGCGATGCCCATGGCTTGCAACTGTTGCGGGAAAACGGCGTCAGCGTATGCGTTATCAGCACCGAGGACAGTCCGGCCGTCGCGGCCAGAATGAAGAAACTGCGTATTGACGAATATTATCCAGGTGTACAGAATAAGCTCCCGCTTTTGCTGGAATTGACCCAACGCTGGGGAATTTCCCTTCAAAATATTGGATACGTCGGCGACGACCTCAGCGATCTGAAGTGTTTGAGTCGGGTCGGTAGTGCGTTTTGCCCAGCGGATGCCGTTCCAGAAATTCTGCGGCAAGTTCACTACGTTTGTAAGCACCCTGGCGGCCATGGTGCGGTCCGCGAAGTTTGCGATCTGATTCTCCAATCAAGCGAAACGATACCATACACGTCTGCTGAAGCAGAGGCATACTCCTGATCTCTGGCTTGCCTATACAATGCCCAATCCCGACGTCGACGTGTAAGCGCTGCTAGCGCATTACGCCTCGCCGCAATAATCTCCACGAAACCTTCAGGCCCCAAAGCAGCGGATGGCGTCGCAACAAGGGGGTTACCTCAACACGGACCCCGGTATGACGCTCGATTTTCCAGGCAGCATAATTAATGCTGTCATGGAAAGTAAATGCCGCCTTTGAAAGCCGTAGCACAGACAGAACTTTTCCCTGCCAGCGGCGTAATCGCCAACGCTGTAACGAGCGGCGCCGTTCTGCCACACCCGTTAAACATCGATAATTCCCGTCCGGCAATACCTCCAGCGTTCCTGCTAATGCCGATACGGCGCATCGGGTCAAGCGTGCGTAGTCATCCAGATTGAGCTCCACGAGCTGGCGGGCGCGCGTCGACCGCTCAGGCCGCAATTCCGCCGCATAGGTCTGGGTCAATCCGTTGGTCCAGATTGTCTCGGCACTCACTGCGGATGACTCCAATAAGGGAAGGCTCGATTTGAGAAATGTTACCACCGCATGGGCCAGCGCCTGGTTGACCCGCGTGCGAACCATTTCGTCACGCGCATACAGCAACCGGGAGGGCTGAGCAAAGCGCGCCCATAGATAGGGGTGAAACCAATGTTGGGTGCCCTGCTCGAAATCCGCCATCGAAACCACCGCATACTTGGCGCGGAACTTCTTTTCCTGCGCGGATGCCTCGAGGAAAAATACGTTTGGCGGCAGCCATGCGTTGAGGACTGCTAGATAATGCTCTGGATAAGCTTCGCTGTAGCTGTTCACTACAGCGTAGAAATCCACCACCCCGTCACCGATCTCGTGAGAGCGAAGGCAAGATCCATAAAGAAGCACCGCTTGCAGCGATGATCCGAACCGGGATTTCAACGCGTCAACGAGAATAAGAAAATCCGCTGATACAACTTTTGAACTCAGCGAGGCCATTTCCAAGATCAAATCGTCCGGGAGCTGTTGATCGGGTACCGAGGTGTTGCTTGTCATATCATGAGTCTGCGTTTGCGCTATCTGCCACCAAAAAGCTGATCGGACCCGCCGCGGTAATACGCAACGGTCCATCTTGACTCGTCGCCCGGTAGGATTCACCATCGACGATATAAACGTCATCCATCCGCAGCTCTAACACCCTGGTATTGGAGCTGTGATAGCCGTTTTTTTCCTTGAGGAGGTCTCCGCGACCCGAAAGCAATTGAAACAATGAGTGTAAGGGGCGCTTTGGCTGTTGGCGGACAAACGTCACATGCAACGGTTCCTGCTCCTGTCCCCAGTACGGACGCATGCCGAACAGCAATCGATCGAGGGTACTTGTAAAGAGAAATGCGAAGGTGCCGCGGTACAACTCAATATCCTTGTCGATAATCGACAACTGAACCGGCGCCCATGCTCCGCGCCGCCGCCCTAAAATCAAACCGATAACGTATCCAACGGTGATGATAGCTGAATAAATTTCGCCGGTAATACCTAATTGTTTTATTTTGCTCTGGGAAAATATTACTGCCCGGGCAATAAGCCCGACACCGAAGAACATTCCATAAACCTTTGCCGCTCCGCTTTGTTCAATGCACAGTACATGGCGCTCCAACAGCAATGGACGTGCCTGCTTCAGCAGATAGTTCCTCAACTGCTGAAGAATGGACTCCGGGCTGCCGCAAATGCCCAGATCCAGAGCCGTCATGTTGGTTGTTCCCCCCGGCACAACCGTTAACACGGGCCACTTCGCAAGAGGTTGCGTGGCAAATAAGTGGCATAACACGCCCTGCACCGTACCGTCTCCGCCAACAATTACCAGCAAATCGATCCCGGCATCCATAAAGGCATCCACTGATGCATTAATCTCCGGTGCGTTGGTGACTTCTCTGCAGACCGCGCCTGGAATCACCGCAAGCGCTTGCCTTATCGCATCTTTGCGCTTGCGAATACGTCCGCTAAGAGGATTGAAAAGCAACCCGACCGCAGGTGCTCCAGACTTCAATCTATCCATGCGTGACTTTTCTATCATTTACCTTAACCGTTAGAGGGACAAAAATACGAACAGCGAGTTTTCCGTCATCCCGACCTGGCACGATTTCCTCAAACCATGATCGTAAAGGACCCTGAAACCGCCGTGCTTGCCAGCCCATCACTAACCGGACAGCAAGAAATGCCGTCGAGACCAGATGCCACACAACCACCGACCAGAGACCAATATCAGGCCTGTCTATGAACCAGCCGAACGTCAGCAGGAGGAGATTGGGATTACGCCGGGCAGTGATGAGCCGGCTAAAAGAATCCAACGGTCGCCAGATGAAGATATCAAACGATCCAACCCAGAATTGGAACGCTCCTTCACACAAGCGGCCGCCAATATAACCGATAAGTATCAACCAGAACAATACCGCCAAGGTGAATGGCGGCGTTAACGCTGTCGCCAGCCCTACACCCCAGGCAATATACCAGAGCGGCGGGTGAATGATATCGAGGCCGTGATCGAGCACATCCCCCAAGCGACTTGAGGTGACAGTGACTCGCGCCAATTTTCCGTCGACGGTGTCCAGAAAGGTCATCAGCCATCCCATCACCAGACCCGGTCCATAGTAGCTATGCCAGAACGCAACCCCGGCCAGTACGGCAAACACAAGGCTGAGCAGCGTAACGTGATTGGGCCGTATGCCGAAGCGTACGCAAAAGCGTACGGTCAAGAATGCGGGAACCGGCCAGAGCCATTTTGTCACGAGATCGGTCACGCCCTTGTAAGATCTTGTAAACAATTCGGATTCGAGCATTTGCCGGTTATCATTGTTGATAGGGAAAACGTACGGAGGGTCTCTTTTCTTAAGGTTTTGCCGGAGGCTTGATAAATCAAGATCCTTCAGCGCATAAAGAGGAAAATCGGAAAAAGTTCGCCCATCTCCTCCGTCTACGAAATTCGCCAGTACATGATGTACATCACCATTGATAACCCGGATCGCGACGGGTTGACCCTGGTTGCTGCCGAGCACAAGGTTTGTTTTTGCGTTAATCAACGCCGCCAATACCCTGCCATCGAATAGATGATCCGCGCGAAGCAACAATGCCGATGCATGCACCGGAATCTGCTCGGGGTCATCGACCAACCGGGTCTGCAAAGAGGGCTTTAACATGCGCTGCAAGCGCTCGCGGCCGCTCAAGCCCCAGATATTCGTCTTACTATCACCGACGATGTAGATGTAAACTGGCTTTGACATATTTCGGGTGTTTGTCTGATTGTGGTCTTGTTTTATAAATTTTGAACGGCCTCTGCGGAGCGCTTAGTCGCAACCGAGCAGGCCAAAATTGGAAAGACCGTAAAGCGTACATGAAGGCCGCGGATCGGCCTGAGAAGCCCAGACGTGAAACGCAATGAACGCCTGACACCAAAACCCGAAGGAAGATCAGCGCAATGAGATACACTCATCAGGCTCCAGGCGAGGCAAGCTGACACTATTTACGTCTCTTGCCTGAAGATGACATTATTCTCACGATGCCGTTGAGACATCCTCGCGCCCAGGAGAGACTTGCTCAAAATCTTTCATATTTATTTGGCTGGGGAAATTGTGCAGATTGTGGTATCACTAACACGGCGAAGATGATCAGAAATGGATGCGGTCTTTTAACCTAATGACGGAAAATAAGCAAGAAGCCCCTAAACCTAAATCCGGCAGTTGACCGCTTATTTGTCGGTTAGGTGCTATAACGGAAAAGTATTTTTCGTACGCCGTGGGCATCACCTTTTTGAGCCCGCTACGGGGCGGATTGAACAGTTTTTTGCAGAACAGCGCTGCGTTGCAACTTTTTGGATGAAATGACCATTCCGCGTCGTCGCGCCTTGCTTTGCACCCCAAAAACCGCTCACTTCACCCCGTCCAACTGCCAGATTTAGGTTAAAAAATTCGCCGCAACCAGAAACTCGCAAGAGCGATTAGCACCAACCCGGGCAATAGAGCGGTTAGCGCCGGGTTCAGGTGCCACAGTAAACCCACATTGGCAATAATCTGATCAAACAGGTAGACGCTGATGCCGAGCATGGACGCAACGACAAGTCTGTTGGCAAGGCCGGCCCGTACCGATCCGAAAACAAACGGTATCGAAAGCAATAACATTGCAATTGTCGTCAATGCGCCGCCGACCTTCCGCCATAAGGCAAGTGCATAAGCATCAGCCTCTTGACCGGTGGCGCGTAAAAAACGGACATGCAGAAACAGTTCGATCGGCGAGAGACTCTCCGGAGGCTTCGTCAGCGTCGAAATATCATCCGGATTCAGAAATGATTTCCACTGCATCGAATTTGTGCTTGCGGATTCTATCTGATTTCCGGTAAAAGTTTTGGTGGTAACGTCGTTAAATTCCCACAGATCACCATCAATGAAAACTGCATATTTAGCGTAGGTATAGGTTAGCAGAAAGCCATTGTCGTCAAAATGCATTAGCTCGACATCTGCTGCTTTCCCCGCATGCAGCATCTCACCGATACGCAATATATTTCGTTTGTTTCGGGTCCAGATACCCAGTTGCTTGCCAAGCGCGGCGCTCTTCTCAAGCGCAACGGCCCGCGACGAAATAGCCTTCTGCTGCAATTGGGGAGCGACAAATTGATCCAGTACCATAGTAACCAATAAAAGGACCAACCCAACCGCAAGTGGAGCAAGGCTGATACGGGTTGGGGACAGACCTGCCACACGCAACGCTGTCAACTCTGACCCGACCGCCAGCCGACCCAATGCGACAACATTACCCAGCAACACGATGAAAGGCGCAAGCTGGATAAATCTGCGCGGCAACAATAATGCCGTATTCAGGAAGGCGTCCTTGACTTGATAGGTGCCCTTGCCGACATCACCAAGCTGATCAAGCAAGTCGAGAAAACCAAATAGCGGCAGGAGTATCACCGTAGCGATTCCCAGACCCATGACGATCTGAAACGCCAGATAGCGATTGATTATCGTCATCTGCGCAGAAATAACTTCTGCCGGAACCCGGTGGATAGCAGGCTGAACGCAAACAAGGCCATCAATATATAAAGCCACCAGACACCGGGTACTCTGCTGATAGTACCCTGCTCGACCCATGTCTGGGCTAAACCACTCAGGATATAATAGATCGCGAATACGGCGGCTGCGCCATAAAAAGACCTTTCACTTTTTCCCTGACGAGGGGAAGTGCGGCTGAATGGCACGGCGATAAGGGCCAGGAGAATCGTAGCAATAGGACGTGAAATCCGCCATTGGAATTCGGCGATATCACGCGGCTGATCGGATTTCATCAACGCGGCCGTGGCCGTCGCCTTTCGTCTGTAATTCAGTATATTTCCGCTATCGGTAAAATAGACCAATTTCTCGAAGTGGACGACAGTATCCTTCGTTCCTGAATGCATGAGTCGGTAAATGGAACCGTCCAGTAAATGAATTTGGGGCCGTTGGCCCGCTATGGGTTCCTGCTGATAGGCCTCCTTGGCCACTATAATCTCGCTGATTCCATCTTTATTCATGTAGTGGAATACATCTTTCATTTGCTTACCGGCGCCATCCTTGGATTGAATGTAAACCACTCTGCCATTGCCCTTGCCTTTGCCCTCACTCCCATAAAAACGCCCAGCCTGGAATCGATCCATGTTCAATTCCGCCTCTGCCTGTGCGCTCATCATGTAACTTTCTTCATATGCCCAGGGACGCACGAATACGGAAAGAAGTCCGCTGGCAATTCCCACAGGAATGGCAACGATAAGAACAGCAAAGATTATGCGATTTTCGCTAACACCAGCGGAACGTAAGACGCTGATTTCCTGGTCTCTATATAAACGCCCAAGCCCCATGACTACCGCGACATACAAGGAAATCGGCATCAGCACTTCCAATGCGATCACCGTCTTAAGCAGCACAACCTTCAGCATGGCGCCAACGCCGAGCGACTCCGACATTGCCCCGGCCAGAAAATTGGCACTGCTGAAACTCGAAAACAATGTCGACAGGATCACGGCTATCACCGTAAACGGCATCAACAATTCCCGCGTGATGTATCGATCGATTATCTTCACGGATTTCTTTGCCGCTATGTAATGAGACAGCCTTTAAGGCTAGGGGATAAGGTCATGCGAATCTGCCTGCTCTTGAGCAAGCGGTGCCGCTCCCGCCAGAACGGATTCCACAAGCAGCATATCTTCAACCTTATCGACATCAACGCCCGCCTGCGGGTACGGCAAAAACACCGGTCGCACTTTGATGCCGGTTTTGGCTAAAACCGCTTTCAATCCCTTATCAACTGTCAATATCCCCAGCAAATAGGAAAGGACCGTCATGAACCCAAAAGTGCGGGAGATCAGTAGCCACGGGCGTTTGCGCAACTCTTCCGCGCGCTGCCAGAACGAAACCAGGCCCCTTCCCCGATGATTGAGAAACGCATAAAGGTTGCAACCACAGACCCCGCCATCCTGCAGTCGTATTACGGTTCGTTTTACGCCGGGAAATGCGGCCGCGACATCTTCATGCTTGACCACGCCTACCGTTGCATCGCTGTGTGCCGTTAGCGATTTGCTTAAAAAATACTGCACGATAGAAGGCGTCAGCAATGCGTGATCCGCTGTCGTCAGCAAGACCGGCGCATCCTGATCAATCTGTTCGAGACCGCTGTTCGCGCTTCGACTGGGGGAATCAAGATTCGGCAGCCAGAAAACGCGCCCGCATTTAATCCGGTCCTCCAGCTCAGGGCAGTCGGGGAGAATAGACGCCGGTGGACCCAGTATGACGATTGTTTTCACCATATCGCTGGCTTCCAGCGCATCCAATACGCGGATGATCATTGGCGTGCCGCAAATGGGTGCGATTGCCTTGCAGGCCACTCCGGTTTTACCCGCGACGGGATCATTGGCAGCGCGATCCGCCGCCAGCACCAGCGCGATAAACTGATCCGTTTTCATCTTGAGTCCCTGATTTGCCGTTGGGGTGCGTTCATCACAACGTTTTTCCATAGATGCGATAACGCTTATACTCCCGGCAGCCCAAGCTATCCAGAACCGCGCGCATGGGTTTGTTATCCTCGAGTATCCATGACAATTCAACCGCCTGAACGCCCACTGCGCGCGCCAGCTTCTTGGGCGCGTCGATTACCATAAAAGCCAGCGCCATGCCGAGCGGCGTATTATGGAACTGCTTGCGCACCCCCATCAAAGGTATCCGGCCCGTGCGTACCGCCCCTTTGGATTTTATCCTGCTCAGCTTGATCCAGCCAAACGGGAAAAGGCTTCCGTCAAGCTCGGCGAAAATTTCGTTAAGGTTCGGCAATGCCACCATGAATGCGGATGGAACGCCATCTACCTCGGCAATCTGAATGCAATCATCGGGTACGAGCAAGCGAAGGCTGGTACCGAGTTCGGCAAACTCAGCCTTGGTGACAGGAACGAATCCCCAGTTTTCCGACCAGGCATCGTTGAATATATCACGCAGTATTTCCATTTCCTCGCTAAATTTGTCGCGGCGTAGTGGCCTCAAGCGTACCTGATCCGAAAACTTTGCGATCAATGCGCTCATCAAGCGGGGCACTTTAAAATCCACCTCCACCCAGTAGGCAAGCAGATCTTTTACTGGCCGGTAGCCCTGTTCTTCGAGTAACCGGCCATACCACCGACGCGAATGCGGCATCATGACCATTGGGGGTGTATCGAAACCATCCACCAGGACGCCGCACTCCTGATTAATGGATAAATTGAATGGCCCGGTTACGTGCCTGGTATGTCGCGCAGCCAACCATTCCTCAGCAGCACGCATCAATACTGCGGCTACTTCCACATCATCTATACACTCGAACAATCCGAAATGACCCGTTTCTGGGCCATAGCGCTGCCGATGAAGCTGATCAATTTGAGCACTGATCCTTCCCACGGGTTGGTTATTCCGGTATGCGATCCACGCCTGCCATTCACCATGCTTAAAAAATGGGTTAAATCTTGAAAAATGAAACCGCCGCTCCAGACGTAATGGCGGCACCCACATGGGGTCATCGACGTAAATGCGCCAGGGGACATCAATAAATACGCCGATGTCATGCATACTTGTAACTGGACGGGCGATGACCTCCAAGCATGCTGGCTGGGAGGAATCATCCATGAGGTAGAGTCAATGCGCGCGAGTAATTCGCTAAAATAGCGTCCAGCTCAAAAGAAAACAAATTCGGTTCGATCTGCACGGAATGTGGCAATATCCTTCTCGCTGTACGGTATGTGTGAAATTCGCTGAACCACAGCGCGCGCGGTAAAGTTGGGTGACGGGCAAAAGTTCGTTAACCCGACACGTTGATGTCGTATCATATTATAATTGCTGGTTTGAAACGTGACGCGAATTTCAATAATTTACTGCGTAGCGAGTACGCATTAGACATAATGGACTGTGATTATGGAGGGGTCGCCAAGCGATAAAAATAGCAAACGTTACCATTATGGGATTTACTATCATTTGTGGCAACAGCTTGATTAGCTGGCGCGCCAAAGAAGCGCGAGGTGTGATCAGTTTTTTTGCCGGTGTATGGACGAAAAAGGAACACTACCCTCTTGAAGGTTTCTGTAGCAATAATTTATGGAAGGTTAATTATTAATGGGGACTCCTGAATATAATCTGCTAATTGCCCTCGGCCTTATTCCGGTTGTCATCGGACTGCAGATATGGGTGAGAAAGCGCCGCCTGAGCCGGCGTAATGAAGACGGGCAGCAGGAATTCGACAGCCTGGGAGGAACCCTCCTTTCGGCGCTTATCGAAGGAGGGGCTGTAATCTCAAGTTTAATACTTATGATCTGGATCATGGGAGGCATATTGAGATACCTGTTCCCCATGATGTTTAATGCACAGTAAGGCGAGATTCACACTCGGACTGAAGAATGTCGGGTGAGCAGAATGGAAAAGCTGACCGCAGCCCAAGCAAATCCTACGCTCCAGGTTTTCTGAGAGTCTGGTGTTCCTGCACTTTTTTATGAGTAATTCTGTTTACGTATGCGTATAGTCGTTACGGGAATGGGGATTGTTTCCCCGATTGGCATAGGCACTGACCAGTTCTGGTCGGCAGCAGTCAATGGCGTGAGCGGGATTAAAAGAATTAGCGCCTTTGATGCGTCCAAGCAGCGCTCGCAAATAGCCGGGGAAGTGGCCGAATTTGATCCTGCGACCTTTCTCTCGGCTAAATACATGGATCAAACGGACAGATTTGCACAACTGGCGCTGCTAGCTGCCAATCTCGCTCTTGAAGATGCAGGTGGACTCGATGGATATGCACCACAACGTGTGGCTGTAAGTATAGGGTCGGGAATGGGCGGATTCGGCACATTTGAGTCTTCTGCCACGCGCAGATTCAAGAATCAGCCTGTACCTCCTTTCACGGTACCTCGAACGATGGCAAACTCCGCGGCTGCGTGGGTCGCAATCAAACATGGGCTGAAAGGAGTCAATCTGACGTGCAGCACAGCGTGCTCATCCGGCGCCAATGCGATAGGCATGGCGCTCGATCTCTTGCGCGCGGGGAGGGCCGACGCCGTGGTTGCCGGCGGCGCGGAAGCCTGCGTGTTGCCGTTGACCATGACGAGCTTTGAAATATTGCATGCGTTAACTACCAGCTCCAATAGCGACCCGGAGGGCGCATCACGGCCTTTCGCCAAGGGCCGGTCAGGTTTCGTCATGTCTGAGGGTGCCGGAATACTCATTCTGGAGAAGGAAGAACAGGCCATACGTCGGGGGGCCAAAATATACGCGCAACTTGCAGGTTTTGGGCAAGCGTGCGACGCCAAGCATATTGTAATGCCTGACATTGAGGGTCAGATATCGACAATGCAAGCGGCTATCCAGGACGCCGGCTTAAAGCCTGATTCCATCGACCATATCAACGCGCACGCAACGTCCACTCCGCTTGGAGATATCGTAGAAACCCGGGCTATTAAACATGTTTTTGGAAGCCGGGCTGGTGATATTGCCATTAGCGCAACCAAGTCAATGGTTGGACATTCGATTGGCGCTTCGGCTGCTATCGGTAGCATCGCCACTATCATGGCGCTTCACACTGGCACGATACATCCGACCATCAATCTTGACGAGGCTGATCCGGAATGTGATCTCGATTACACGCCAAACCGCGCACAACAAAAAAACCCACGTACCGGCCTATGCAATGCTTTCGGATTTGGGGGCAACAATGCGAGTATCATTTTCACAAACCCTTGAATGAAGGAAGAGATTAGATGGACACAGCAGACATCGAAACGAAGGTCATACAGTTTATCGCAACAAAAGCAGAGAATCTGGATGCATCCACGATAAACAGGTCTTCGAAATTTGAAGAGCTCGGGCTTGACTCCATGGATACGATTCAGCTTTTGTTCGATGCTGAAGATGCTTTCGGAATCAATTTCGACAGTGAAGAAGCAAAGGGATTTAGCAGCGTTGGAGATATTATTTCCTATATCGAAAAACATCAGGCGACGCCGCTTTAAAGGCGGCGCTCCAAGTTATGAGGGTCGCTCTGACAAATGAGAAAACTGAAAGCATATATGTAGATGATGGGGCACAATCCGCCCTACCCATGTCCCAACCCTCATTTTGACCCGGCAAAAGAATCTTTCGATGAGCGGCTTCGGGTTTTCGGTTTTGCGATCTTTGCGTCCATAGTGGTTGTTGCGGTTTTTTGCTTTGTATTTCTCGGCTCAAACTCGAACCCCACTTTTCCGTCCGCGCCTATGACCAGATAAGCCGAAAAGGGTCTTCCCTTCTTTGAAATAAACTTTGATAGCAAATCTGTTTTACCGCTGTGCAACAGCTTGACGACTTGTTCGCGTTCAATAGGACGAGTGAGAATTATTTTACCTGTCTTGAAATTGCAGGTGCGCGCTGAGCCCAAAGCCTTCTCGCATGCATAACTCATCCCGTGGTCAAATACCCTGCCGCCACAGCGCGGGCATTTTCCCAACGGTTCCTGCCCGGTAAAATCAAGCTCCTCCGCATCCTCTTCCGTATCCTCGCCAAAGTCGAATTTCATTTCAAACTCATCAGTAAGTTTGACGTTGGCATCGAACAACCGCCCCATCTTGCTTCGAAAGCCCTGCAGGGGACCCACCTCGCGCCGGGTGATCAGTTGTTCCATTTCAGCTGTTTCAAATTGCCGCCCTGCAAGAATTTTCCATAATGCAAAATCACATTTCTGGCACTGAAATTTTTTGTAGGTTTCCTGCACGATACCACCGCATTTTGGACAAGGTGATTCAAGCGTGGAAAAGTCACCACTGATGGTTTCCCCGCGATGACTCTTCGCCTGTTCCACGATATGGCTCGTCATGCCAGCGATTTCTTCCATGAAATTGTTTCGTTTGAGCTTGCCCTGCTCGATCTGGCGGAGTTTGAACTCCCAGTTGCCAGTCAGTTCGGGTGAGGTGAGTTCAGGCACCTTCAGTCCACGCAATAAGGTGATTAACGAAAATGCCTTGGCCGTGGGATGCAACTCCCGTCCCACACGTTGCATGTAATTTTCCGATACCAAGCCCTCTATGATCGAGGCACGAGTTGCGGGCGTACCCAGGCCTTTTGCGCTCATGGCTTCTCGCAGTTCCTCATCTTCCACCAGTTTACCGGCACCCTCCATGGCAGACAGCAGCGTTGCTTCATTGAATCTCGCCGGCGGCCGAGTATGATTTGAAATAACTTTAACCTCTTCGGCAAGAACCACCTCACCCGGGTTCAGTTTAACCAATGTCGAGTCACCCTCGGCGCCGGCAGCTTGTACGTCTTTGCCGTAAACCGTCTGCCAACCGGGATTGACCATTACCTTACCCTCCGTTTTGAACGGCTCGTTCTCGACACGAGTAACGCGGGTAGTCACAAGAAATTCGGCAGCAGGGAAGAAAATTGCGAGGAAACGCTTAGTGACGAGGTCGTAAATTTTTGCTTCGGCTTCATTCAGCCCGCTGGGCTCGAGGGAAGTTGGGATGATGGCGAAATGATCAGAAATCTTTCCGTTGTTGAATATTCGCTTGTTGGGCTTCACCCAACCCGCTTTGAGAATCTGCTTGGCAAAAATACCATAGCGGGTTTTCTCAAGCGAACCGAGGACATCCTTGACGGTCATGACGTAGTCTTCCGGCAAGGCTCGCGAGTCGGTACGCGGATATGTGAGCGCTTTATGTTTTTCGTATAATGCCTGAGCCAGTCCAAGTGTTGTTTTGGCAGAAAAACCGAAGCGCCCGTTGGCGTCGCGCTGCAAGCTGGTGAGATCATACAGCAGCGGGCAGATTTCCGTAGTGGGCTTGCTTTCTTCGCTGACGACACCGGGTTTACCCTGGCATTTGGCGCGAACAATCTCGGCACTTTCCTGATCCCATAACCGCTCGGCTTTTTGCTCACTATCCTTTTTGTCTTTGGTAAACTTCTCGTCCAACCAGCGGCCGTTATATTTTCCCGCACTTGCGGCAAACGTAGCATGGACCTCCCAGTAGTCGCGGGATACAAACTTCTTAATGATATCTTCCCGTTCGATGATAATTGCCAATGTAGGCGTTTGTACCCGGCCTACGGTGGTTTTATGGAACCCGCCTTCCTGCGAATTGAACGCAGTCATCGCGCGAGTACCATTGATGCCCACTAGCCAGTCCGCTTCGGAGCGGCTTACAGCCGCCTCCGCCAGGGGCTGTACGGCTTCATCATCGAGTAATTTGGTAAACCCTTCCCGAATCGAAGCCGGTGTCATGGATTGTAACCAAAGTCGCTTTACCGGTTTTTTGTTTCCAGCATGGCGGGCGATGTAATGAAAGATCAGCTCCCCTTCGCGCCCCGCGTCGCACGCATTGATAAGGGAATCTACATCTTTGCGCCTGATAAGCTTGGTTAAAAGCTTTAGCCGCGATTCAGTTTTCTCGATGGGATTGAGATCAAAATGAGGCGGAATAATTGGCAAATTGGCAAAACTCCACTTTCCGCGTTTTACCTCGTATTGTTCAGGAACCGCCAGCTCAAGCAGGTGCCCCACAGCTGATGACAACACGTATTTATCGCTCTCGAAATAGTCGGTATGCTTGCTGAATCCGCCCAGGACACGTGCAATGTCGGCGGCGACAGAAGGCTTTTCGGCGATAATTAATGTCTTACCCATGAAACTCCAGTGAACATTCGCGAATTATTTAGCAAGTGCGACAGGTGGGGATAAACCCTGGGCCACTGCGATCAACGCGCATGATAATAGAACCTGCCGGATAGCAGGAAAGCTGAGCCGTAATAACACACCTGCCGCTACCTGTAGTACCAGCATACTTTTGCTGACGTTACAAATTATCTACTTCGTATGCATCGTCTGCAGCTCAGTTGTTTTTTATTATAGATAACTATATGGCCACATGTCGCGGCGATTCTACCGAAGCCGCTGGTATCGCCCGCCCGGCAGGCTTGCGACAACCCCATCCAATTCGAGCGCCAATAGCATCGCTGATACCATTTCTATCGTCAAGCCGCTCCGAACGCACAAGGTATCGATGTTGGTGATGTCATGGCCGAGATGCGTCAATAGCACCGATTCTTCGCCGTCCCGTCCATCAGCATCAAGCATCGCGCTTTGCATGAATCTATAACCGAGCTCACACAAAATGTCGTCGGCGCTTTCGACCAGTTTCGCTCCTTCCTTGATGAGTGCGTGGCAACCTTTCGATAGAGGCGAATGAATCGAACCGGGAACGGCGAATACCTCGCGACCTTGCTCCAATGCCTGTCTGGCAGTAATGAGAGAGCCGCTTCGCAACGCGGCCTCCACCACGAGGCAACCGCGACTCATGCCACTAATAATGCGATTGCGGCGCGGAAAATTGCTACCAATGGCAGGTGTGCCCAATGGAAACTCGGAAATAAGTGCGCCCTTTTCCGCCAATTCATGAGCGAGTTCGCGATTACCGGCGGGGTACACGATATCCAGTCCGGTTCCCACCACCGCAATGCTGGCGGCGCTACCGCGTAACCCGCCACGGTGGGCCGCAGCGTCCACCCCCGATGCCATGCCGCTTGCAATGCAAAGTCCGGCGTTACTTGCGGCTTCGGCAAAAGCCTCGGCGTTGGCAAGACCTTGAGGCGTCGCGTTGCGGCTGCCCACAACGGCCAAGGTATGCGAATTCAGCAATTCACGCCTTCCCTTGAAATAGAGAAGCGGGGGAGGATCCGGTATGTTCAGTAGCAGCGATGGGTAATCGCAATCCGCAAGCGTAATAATCGAATTCGCCGGCTCCTCCAGCCATTTGAGCGTGGCAGCTATTCTTTTTTGGTCAACCCCCTGAACAATGTTATACGCCACCTTTCTTTTTACCACGCGCTCCAGCGCGGCGATATTTGCGGAAAAAATTTCAGCAGGCGTACTGAACGCCCTCAACAAGCGCCGCATCGATTCGCCGCCGAGGCCGTCAACCAATCCAAGGGCGAGCCAAGATTCTATTTCCTGCATGGGTTTCATTTCATCATTTGGAACGTAGTAAGACAGAAATACCGGCGTATAGCAGATTTAAATAATAAACCATGGCGGGGCGTTAAAAATGTCTAAATTGCGGCTGGGCAAAACGCGAGGCGCGCATAGTTATTCGTATACCTCGAGCAACACAATACAGCGCCGACGCCCATTATTTTTGACCCGCCGCATCAGTGTACCGTTTCCCATCCGCGATTAGCGAGTTGATAATATTTTCTGCATGTTGCAGAGCCATGGTTCTGGAGTTGAGGTGACAGTGTCCCGTCAGGCTATCATTTGAAAGAGAGACGTGTTATTGCCGATGTCGCTCGTATCGGCATCGGAAAGTTGTGAAGAGCTGGAAAAGGAATTTCCTACCCAAATCAGGATATAATGCACCTCTGCATCGAATTCGAGAAACCCTTCTCTTATCTATAGAGGTTGTGATGCGAACATCGCAACGATATGGTTGAATTTGCATTTCGACTGTTAATGTTCAAGCCTCGCCCCCGTTTATGGCACTTCTAAAAATATTGCAGTATCCGGATGAGCGATTGCAAACGGTTGCTAACCGAGTATCGGAAGTGACTGAGGAAACTCGTGCTTTTGTGCGGGATATGGCCGAAACCATGTACGCGGCCCCCGGGATCGGCCTTGCAGCGACCCAGGTTGATGTGCATCAGCGTATTATCGTGATCGATATTTCCGATACACATGATCAGTTGCATGTGTTAATCAACCCCGAAATCATCGCGCACAGCGGTGAGTCTGACTATGAAGAAGGTTGCCTGTCGGTACCGGGCGTATTTGGAAAGGTGCCACGTGCCGAGCGGGTCACGGTGGAGGCGCTAAATTGGGACGGGAATCCATTTACGCTTGAGGCGGACGGTTTGCTGGCCGTATGCATCCAGCATGAAATGGATCATTTGTCAGGCAAAGTATTTGTCGAGTACTGGTCGCGAATGAAGCAATTGCGTATTCAGTCCAAGTTCAAGAAGCAGCGTCGAAAAGTGATGTGACAGCGAGTTTCTATTATCGGCAAATACGTGGGAAAACCAAGGAATCTCTGGATCAGGAAGCGAAGCGGCAACAGCCTTTCGCCGGGTAAATTCGCGTATTTTCGATGAGAATCATTTTTGCCGGCACCCCGCCGTTTGCCGCCCCTGCGCTTGAAGCCCTGGCAGACGCCGGACATGAAGTTGCATTGGTATTGACCCAACCTGATCGTCCCGCGGGACGCGGCATGAAGACCACTTCAGGCATAATCAAGTCGCTGGCGCAACAGCGGAAACTTGCCTTGTTGCAGCCACACTCGCTCAAGCAGCCCGAGTTGCATGCACAACTGGGAGCCATTGATGCCGACGTCATGATTGTTGCGGCTTATGGCCTGCTCCTGCCTGTTTCTGTTTTAAGCATTCCAAAGTTTGGCTGCCTGAACATCCACGCCTCATTACTGCCGCGATGGCGAGGTGCTGCACCTATCCAGCGGGCAATATTGGCAGGGGATCGCAAGACTGGAATCACGATCATGCAAATGAACCGGGGCCTGGATACCGGCGCCATTTTATTGCAGAGAGGTATCGCAATCGAACAGGATGACACCACCCAAACTCTGCACGATCGGCTCTCCTTGCTGGGGGCGCGCTGCATCGTAGAGGCGCTGGACTATCTGGAGCAGGGAAAAATTTTTGCCATTCCTCAAAATGAAGCTGACGTCACTTACGCATCCAAATTGGAAAAAGACGAAACTGAAATTAACTGGCGCTTGAGCGCGGAGGACATCGGCCGTGCAGTGCGAGCATTCAATCCCCGTCCTGGCGCATATTCCCGAGTGTGTGGAATGCCATTGAAAATATGGCAAGCCGCTGTGGCCGCGGATGTGCTCGGCAAACCAGGTGAAATTGTTTCAGTAAGACGGGATGGCATTGTGGTGGGTTGCGGCAGGGGTTCACTCGTACTGGAAATCGTGCAGAAATCGGGTGGAAAAAAACTGAGCGCCGCCGAATTTCTCTCCGGGCATTCATTGCGGCCAGGCGATCGCTTTGAAAGCCGCGAATGACCAAAACTCAGCGTTTGGCTGCCGCAACTGTGGCAAAAGTACTGGCTGGTTCGAGCCTGACAGCGGTGTTGCAGGATACCTGGCGTAATCATACCGATCTCTCCGCTCAGCAGCGCGGCGCAATTCAGGATTTAAGCTACGGCGTACTGCGTTTTTATGGCCAACTCGACGTATTGCTTGGCTTATTGCTGAAAAAGCCGCTGAAGGACCAGAATCTGCGTTGCTTATTACTGGTGGGATTATATCAACTGGAATACAGCAAGACCGCCCCGCATGCGGTTGTGGATAATGCTGTATCAGTTTCCCGCATCCTCAGTGGCGAGAAGGGTACTCGGGGAGTACAAGGGCTTGTCAATGCCGTATTGCGCAACTTTATACGTAACCGCTCAGCTCTGCTTGAGCGTGTAGCTGAAAGTGAGATAGGACGGTATTCCCATCCGCAATGGTGGATAGATAAACTCCGCGCGCAATATCCTCAAAACTACAAGGCGATATTGGAGAACAGTAATAAACGCCCCCCCATGACTTTGAGAGTCAATCGGCGCAGGGTCATGATCGCGGAATATCAAAATCTCCTCAGTCAAAGTGGCATGGACGCATGGCCGGCAGGAAATGATGCGCTCGAGCTGCGGCAACCGGTGGCGGTGGACCGGTTACCCGGGTTTGCCGAGGGTTTGATATCGGTTCAGGACGCGGGCGCACAAATGGCAGCGCAGTTATTGGACGTACGCGACTGCATGCGTGTTTTGGACGCTTGTGCAGCTCCCGGCGGCAAAAGCGCACATTTGCTGGAGCTGGCGGATATAGAATTGACCGCGGTCGACAACGACATTGCGCGCGTGGCTCGCATAACACAAAATTTTACCCGGCTGGATCTTAAGGCCAATCATATCATTCATGGCAATGCATCTCAGCCGGCGGAGTGGTGGGACGGAAAGCTGTTCGACCGCATTCTGGCTGACGTTCCCTGCTCTGCTTCGGGGGTGACGCGGCGTCACCCGGACATTAAATGGCTGAGGCGTGAAAGCGACGTTTTTCAATTTGTTGCGAAACAGAGGGAAATTCTGGATGCACTTTGGCAGATTCTGGCCAGAGGTGGTAAATTGCTCTACGCCACCTGTTCGGTATTTACAGAAGAAAACGAACTGCAGGTAAAAAATTTCCTGCGCCACCACGCGGATGCCCGGTTGGTGCCAATTTCGAGGGTTGAAGCAATTGACGGGCAATTATTGCCGGATTCCCATCACGACGGTTTTTTTTATGCCCTGCTTCACAAAGCCTGATTTTTTCGCACGGCTGTTGTGCGTGTGCGCGGCCGTAATGGCGCTGCTGGGCGTAGCGCTGCTGCCCGTGGCTGCAGCGTATGCGGACGGCGGCATACAGATAACGTCGGTAACGCTCGAAACCACTGAGGAAGGCTATCAGTTTGACGCTGATTTCGAGATAACGCTCAATCATAAGCTGGAATATGCACTTGAGAAAGGCATCGTGCTTTATTTTGTAACCGAACTTAACCTGGTGAAGTCCCGCTGGTACTGGCTGGACGAACGAATTGCCCAGAGCAGAGTTCGTGAAGGGTTGAGTTATTACGCGCTTACTCGTCAATACCGCCTGAGTCGCGGCACGTTATCGCAGAATTTCGGCACGCTGAGGGAAGCCTTACAGGCCCTGAGCCGGGTACGCGACCGGCCCATCATTGCCAGTTCCGAGTTAAGGCAGGATGAGGAATATACAGTGGAACTGCGCATGCGGCTCGACATATCGGCTTTGCCTAAACCGTTTCAGGTAGAGACACTCGGATCGAGAGAGTGGGATCTGAGCTCCGGCCTGCTGCGATGGAATACAAAGCTGCCCATGGCTAAGCTTCAAGATAACAACAGGCTGTGAAGTACGTTATTTTCATCGCTGCGGCGCTAGGCGCAGTCATGCTATTCCTGCTTGCGACTGCGGGCGCCGATACCGGGCTTTTTGACCGCAAATATCGGCTTCTGATCAGACTCAATGTCGGCTTCCTCTTGTTTCTCATGGCGGTGGTGGGGTATCTCCTATGGAGACTCCGGCGCAGGCTTAAGGCCGGGGTGTTCGGCTCCAGATTAGCGCTGCGCCTGTTGCTGATTTTCTCACTGATGGCGGTTCTTCCGGGTGCGCTGGTGTATGGCATATCGGTACAATTCCTGGGGAAAAGCATCGAATCCTGGTTCGACGTCAAAGTGGACCGGGCGCTCGAAGGCGGGTTAAACCTGGGACGCACGATCCTCGACAATCTTCTAGAGGACCTTCGCAACAAGGCACAGGTAGCCGCAATTGCATTATCCGAGCAACCCGGTTCTCCGTTGCCGACGCTAGACTACCTCGTGAAGGAATCACAGGTGCAGGAAGCGACGCTGTTTGATCAAGACGGCAGCGTGATCGCTTTTTTAGGGGCTGATGGAACGGAGCCAGTTCCCGAAACGTTAAGTGCAGCCGTGATGCACCAGGTGAAGACGGAGAAATGGCACGGCGCGGTTGAATCTATTCCCGACAAAGGCTTGTATTTGAAGGTATTAGTATCAATCGGCTCACCAGACATGGAAGGAGATATCAAAATCTTGCAACTGCTGCAGCTGGTACCGAAACAACTGGGTGATGATGCGGAAATAGTGCAGGCAGCGTATCGCGATTACCAGGAATTGCTGCTATCTCGTGAAGGATTGAAAAGTTTATACGGTGTAACGCTTACACTCGCGCTGTTGCTCTCGCTTTTTTCTGCTTTAGCTGCCGCTTTTCTCATCAGCGAACGGCTGAGCGCGCCTTTGGGCATGCTGGCTGAAGGTACCCGCGCCGTCGCCCAGGGGGATTTTAGCAGACGCCACCCGGTACAGAGCCGGGATGAATTGGGAGTACTGACTGAATCGTTCAATCTCATGACTCAGCAACTGGAAGAAGCTCGCACGACTGCGCACCGTCATCAGCAAGAAGTCGAAAGCGCAAGGGCTTACCTGGAAAACGTACTGTCCAATCTTTCGTCCGGCGTTCTGGTGTTTGACGAGAATTTGCGCTTGCGTACGGCAAACCTGAGCGCGGGACAAATTCTGAATATTTCGCTATCGGGTCTCGAGGGATTGTCTATTGAAGAATGTGCAATGCGTGAACCTCAATTAAGTTCTTTCAAAACCGAGATTCTCGAAGGATTCCGTTCGGGTAAAAAGGGCGAGTGGCAGTGCCAACTGGAGCGATCAAGGGATGGGGCCAACCAGGTTCTGTTGTTACGCGGCACACGCCTGCCCTCTGTTTCGGGCGGTGGAGGTGTCGTCGTCTTTGACGACATAACCAATTTATTGCAGGCTCAGCGCACGGCCGCGTGGGGAGAAGTGGCGCGGCGCCTGGCCCATGAAATCAAAAACCCGCTGACGCCGATACAGCTTTCCGCCGAACGCATGCAGCACAAACTCGCCCAGAAGCTGAATAACGATGATGCGCAAATCCTGCGGCGGTCTACTGAGACTATCGTCAACCAGGTGGAAGCACTAAAAAAAATGGTCAATGAATTCAGTGAATATGCCAGGGCGCCGGAGCTGGAGTTTCATCTGCTGGATTTCAACGGACTGGTGCGTGAAGTGCTCGCACTATATGAAGCCGCAAGCGCCGCAGCACCCGGCAATCCCCAGCCGCATATTTATTTGGCCCTGGCTCCTGACTTGCCGATGGTGAGAGGTGATTCCGCCCGGCTTCGCCAGGTTATCCATAATCTGCTGCAAAACGCTTTGGATACACTGATCGGTGTTGCAGAACCGGCGATCATGGTACGGACTGAAATCGCACCCGACGGCATACGCTTTAGCGTAAGCGATAACGGCGGAGGTTTTCCCGAGCAAGTCAGGGCCCGGGTGTTCGAGCCATACGTTACCACCAAATCCAAAGGCACAGGGCTGGGGCTACCCATTGTCAAAAAAATAATCGAGGAACACAGCGGTATGATCCAGATCGAAAATATTCGACCCCACGGCGCACGCATATCACTGATTCTGCCGGTGGCGGGGAAGGACAATTTGAGGGCTTATCGAACAGCCACATGATTAAACAGCCATAAATGAATCTGAACATACAGACGAGCATCCGTCGATAATTCATAACCGGAATATCGGCAGATATGAATTCCACCACAACCGTATGCGTATTGATTTTATGAACTATGAGCAATAACACAATACTTGTTGTTGATGATGAGATTGGCATACGCGAGCTCTTGTCCGAAATTTTACGAGACGAAGGTTATCGCGTTGCCCTCGCGGAAAATGCAGGTCAAGCGCGTAACTGGCGCAAACAAACACGGCCCGACCTCGTACTGCTGGATATCTGGATGCCGGATACCGACGGGATCACTCTGCTGAAAGAATGGGCCAGCGGCGGGCTGCTCACCATGCCGGTAGTAATGATGTCCGGGCACGGCACGATAGATACTGCAGTAGAGGCCACGCGGATGGGCGCAGCCGGCTACCTCGAGAAACCGGTACCGCTGCAGAAACTGTTGAGCACTGTAGGACGCGCACTGCGCGGGGGACAGGTCAAACCCAGCATAATGCTTCCCCTCGCCAGCTTGGGCAGGGGACCTTTGATCGCAGATCTGAAAAAACGGCTGGAACAGGTAGTTAACTTGCGCGCACCGCTGCTACTCACCAGTGAACCTGGAACCGGGGTGGATCTATGCGCCCGCTTTTTGCATCGACCCAACACGCCCTGGGTGGAACCCGATACGCTCTCTGCCCTGGCGAATGCTCCATTTGATTTGCTTGAGCAGGCAAAAGGCGGATTGCTGTTTCTCAAGGAGATAGGAGACCTCAACAGATTGGCGCAAAAAGGGCTGCTTCTACTGTTGGGCAAGCTCGAAAAATATAGCGTCCGGCTCGTATGCGTTACCACGACACCATTGGCGGGGCTCGCCGCGCAAGGTGTCTATGAGCCAAGGTTGTATGAACAATTGAGCGGTCTTTGCATCAATGTTCCCGCGCTGAGGGAACATCGGGAAGACATCCCTGAGCTCGCGGCCCAGATACTCTCGCGCTATATTGAATCGGGCGAAGTGCCCTTGCGGCAATTCAGTACCGCTGCGCTCAATTGCTTACGGAACCATGACTGGCCTGGAAATCTTGCGCAACTGACCGGCGCGGTGCACTCCCTTGCGTTAACCAGCGCCGGAGATGAAATATCGGCAGATGATGTGAAGCAAATACTGGCATCTTCATCGCCGGCACAAGCGGTTGCGGGTGTCCCGCTGAATATGCCGTTACGGGAAGCGCGCGATATGTTCGAGAAAGTGTATTTTGAACAACTCATCGATCAGGAAAATGGCAACATGACACGGGTCGCCGAGCGCGCCGGGTTGGAGCGCACGCATCTTTACCGCAAGCTTAAACTGCTGGGCATAAAGCTGCGGAATACCTGATATCGAAAAATGATGGCACGCCGGCATTTCCGGAATCAGCAACTTGACAATGCGATCAAGCCAGGATCATCCCGCCGCATTTCCCGGATTACTGGAGCGCGAACACATCCGATATGGACAGCCCGAGATTTGTCATGTTGTCTGACATCGTATCTTAAGCGATAATAATGGTTTTGCCGACCCGCACCGCTACCCGGGTTAGGGGGCGGTGTTTTTGTATCCTACATATATCTGTTGAGCGAGGGAGTCCGTATTCATGGGAGCATTTAGAGATTTTGACGCGCCGGTGTTCAAAGACCTGACCAGCGCCATCCGTGCATTGGCCATGGATGCTGTGCAAAAAGCCAATTCGGGCCACCCTGGCATGCCCATGGGCATGGCGGAAATAGCTGAGGTATTATGGATTCATCATCTGCGCCACAATCCCGCGAATCCCAAATGGGCTGACAGAGACCGGTTCGTGTTATCCAACGGACATGGATCGATGTTGATTTACGCCTTGCTGCACCTCACCGGCTATGACCTGCCGATGGAGGAAATCAAGCACTTCCGCCAGCTTCACTCCAAAACCCCGGGTCATCCCGAATATGGGTACACACCCGGGGTGGAAACCACCACGGGTCCTCTGGGGCAGGGACTTGCCAATGCAGTGGGCATGGCGCTGGCGGAAAAAATACTTGCCGCAGATTTCAACCGTCCGGGTTTTGACATTGTCAACCACCACACCTACGTATTTCTGGGAGATGGTTGCCTGATGGAAGGCATCTCCCATGAAGCCTGCTCATTGGCCGGTACGCTGGGGCTAGGCAAGCTGATCTGTTTTTATGACGATAACGGCATTTCCATAGACGGGCATGTGGAAGGCTGGTTCACTGATGATACGCCGAAGCGGTTCGAGGCTTACGGCTGGCACGTGGTGCCCAACGTCAACGGTCACGATCCCGTGGCCATAGAGGCCGCCATAGAGGCCGCCAAGCAGGCGGGCAACCGGCCCTCGATGATCTGCTGTAAAACAGTGATCGGCATGGGTTCCCCCAATAAGGCCGATACTCACGAGGTTCATGGCGCCGCACTGGGAGCCGCGGAAATAGCCGCAGCCCGTCCTCATATCGGATGGAATCATCTGCCATTCGAAATCCCCCAGGATGTTTATGAAATGTGGGATGCCCGCGCGAAAGGCACAAAGCTGGAGGATGCATGGAATCGCAAGTTTGCCGAGTATGCCGAAAAGTACCCTGCCGAGGCCGCCGAGTTTACACGACGGATATCGGGTCAATTACCTGAAGGATGGAGTGAACATGTAGACGCGCTGATCGCGCGCGTGCATGCTAAGGAAGAAACAATCGCCAGCCGTAAGGCTTCGCAGAACGCCATTGAAGGTCTGGCGCCGCAATTGCCCGAACTGGTTGGAGGTTCCGCAGATCTGGCCGGATCCAATCTTACTCTCTGGTCGAATTCGAAAGGTATCGACCGCGATGACGGGGGCAACTATATCTATTATGGCGTTCGTGAATTCGGTATGAGCGCGATAATGAACGGGCTGTCGCTGCATGGCGGTATCATCCCTTACGGCGCCACTTTCCTCATGTTCTCGGAATATGCTCGCAATGCGCTCCGCATGGCGGCCCTGATGAAAATTCGTAATCTGTTCGTATTCACGCACGATTCGATCGGGCTGGGCGAAGATGGTCCCACGCACCAACCGGTAGAGCAGACAGCGACGTTACGTTATATACCCAACATGGATGTATGGCGACCATGCGATACGGTTGAATCAACCGTATCCTGGGCGCGAGCGATCGAACGCAGGGATGGCCCGTCCATACTTATCTTCAGTCGCCAGAATCTGCCATTTCAGAAACGTGATTCCGCCACCATCAAATTGATCGACAAGGGCGGTTATATCCTGTCTGAAGCCGCGGACGGCAAGCCACGGGCAATCATTATCGCTACCGGTTCCGAAGTGGGATTGGCGATGATGGCACAAAAAGCACTGGCCGAAACGGGTGTCCACGTGCGCGTAGTCTCGATGCCATGCACCAATCTTTTTGATCGCCAGGATCCGTCTTACAAGGGCAGCGTATTGCCGAAGGGCGTGGGCCGCGTTGCGGTGGAGGCGGGCGTTACCGATTACTGGCGTAAATATGTCGGACTCGAAGGCGCGGTGGTTGGCATGGATACATTTGGCGAATCCGCTCCCGCGGGCGATCTGTTCAAGCACTTCGGTTTCACCGTCGAGAACGTGGTAAAAGCGGTGAACAGCGTTATTTAATTCTAATCAGTCGTGACGAACAATAAGGCGGAGACAGTTTCTTCGCCTGGCCCCTTTCTTTATCCAAGGAGTATATAAAACATGACAATCAAGGTTGGTATCAATGGATTTGGCCGTATTGGACGAATGGTATTTCGTGCGGCAGTGCAGAATTTTCCAGATATTGAAGTCGTCGCTATCAATGATCTGCTTGAGCCGGACTACCTGGCATATATGCTGCAGCATGATTCGGTGCATGGCCGCTTCAAGGGAGATGTTTCTGTCGACGGCGAAACACTGGTCGTCAATGGCAAAAGGATTCGCCTGACAGCCATCAAGGACCCTGCTGAACTGAGATGGAGCGAAGTCGGCGCCGAAGTGGTCATCGAGTCCACCGGCCTGTTTCTCACCGAGGAAACTTGCCAGAAACACATCGCTGCGGGTGCCAAGAAAGTTATCATGTCGGCCCCTTCCAAAGATGACACACCCATGTTTGTATATGGGGTGAACGATAATACATATGATGGCCAATCCATCATTTCCAATGCTTCATGTACCACGAACTGTCTTGCCCCTATCGCAAAAGTATTGAACGATACCTGGGGTATCAAGCGGGGTTTGATGACTACGGTACATGCCGCCACCGCCACTCAGAAGACTGTCGATGGTCCCTCCAACAAGGATTGGCGGGGCGGGCGCGGCATTCTAGAAAATATTATTCCGTCCTCCACTGGCGCCGCCAAAGCCGTCGGCAAGGTGATTCCCGAGCTGAACACGAAGCTCACCGGTATGGCTTTCCGCGTCCCGACCTCCGATGTTTCCGTGGTGGATCTCACCGTTGAACTGGAGGAAGAAGCAAGCTACGAAGAGATTTGTGAGGCCATGAAGAAAGCATCCGAGGGATCGATGAAAGGTGTGCTGGGCTATACGGATCAAAAGGTTGTTTCCACGGATTTTCGCGGCGAAAGCGCCACTTCGATCTTCGACGCGGAGGCGGGAATGGCTTTGGATGGCAATTTCATAAAGGTCGTTTCCTGGTACGACAACGAGTGGGGATACTCCAGCAAGATTCTGGAGATGGCTCGTGTCATTGCCGGCAAATAAATAGATAGTCGCGGCATCATGAAGAGCTCTGGATACAGTTCATTTTCAGGCTCTTCTTCCCGACCTCCCGCTCTGCCCTTCGATGCTCCATCGAAGGGATTTACATGAGCTCTCCCTCCACCGCACAAATTGGAGTTCCCAGTGTCTGTCATTAAAGTCACCGACCTTGATCTTAAAGGCAAGCGCGTATTCATCCGCGCTGACCTCAATGTCCCGGTAAAGGACGGCAAAGTTACATCGGATGCGCGAATAACCGCCTCGATGGCTACCATTAACTACTGCCTCGAGCAGGGCGCAAAAGTGATGGTGACATCCCATCTTGGCCGGCCGGAAGAAGGCGTCTGGTCCGGGGAGAATTCACTCAAGCCGGTCGCCGACAACATTGCTGCACGCCTGGACAAGCCCGTGCGTTTGATTCGAGATTGGGTGGATCAGAATTTTGAGATTGCCGAAGGCGAACTGGTCGTTCTGGAAAACTGCCGCATTAATAAAGGCGAAAAGAAAAATTCGGACGAAACCGCCCAAAAATATGCACGTCTATGCGACGTGTTTGTGATGGATGCTTTCGGCACAGCGCACCGCGCTCAAGCTTCGACTTATGGTATTGCCAAATATGCTCCAGTTGCATGTGCCGGTATTCTGCTGACCGAAGAACTGGACGCACTTGCCAAGGCGCTCCTGAGCCCGGCACGCCCTATGGTTGCGATCGTTGGCGGTTCGAAGGTCTCGACAAAACTTACTGTACTGGAATCCCTTTCGGAGAAGGTTGATCAAATGGTCGTTGGCGGCGGCATTGCCAATACTTTTCTGAAAGCCGCCGGGAAAAATATCGGTAAATCCCTGTGTGAAGATAACCTGGTTCCTACCGCCAGAATGCTGATGGATAAAATGGCAAAACGTCATGCTTCCATCCCTATTGCCGTGGATGTCGTGGTCGGAAAGAAATTCGACGCCGACGAGCCTGCGGTGGTGAAGGATGCGGATACAGTTGCTGACGACGAGATGATATTCGATATCGGTCCGAAGAGTGCCCAGGAATTGGCGGACATTATTATGGAAGCCGGCACTGTTGTATGGAACGGCCCAGTTGGTGTATTCGAATTCGACCAATTTGGCGCCGGTACCAGAACTATCGCTATGGCCATTGCGCATACGAAGGCCTTTACCCTGGCTGGCGGCGGCGATACCATCGCCGCTATCCAGAAGTACGATATCTATGACAAGGTTTCCTACATTTCCACCGCTGGCGGTGCTTTTCTGGAGTTTCTGGAAGGTAAAAAACTACCTGCCGTGGAAATACTTGAACAGCGAGCGCAATGATTTGTATGATTTGACGTACCACTACGCCTCGCCTATCTCAAAATGATTCGAAGAACAAAAATCGTAGCAACGCTGGGTCCGGCATCCAGAGACCCCAAGGTACTCGAGCGAATGATAAATGCCGGGGTGGATGTGGTGCGGATCAATTTTTCGCATGGCACAAGAGAGGAACATATAGAAAGCGCCGAATTGGCCCGCTCACTGGCACGTGCTGCGGGACATGCCGTTGGTGTTCTGGCGGACTTGCAGGGGCCGAAAATTCGTGTGGGTAGATTTGAAAAGGGCAATGTTCTGCTCAAAATCGGCGATAAATTCATACTTGATGCCGAATGTGAGCTGGGAAATCAGGAACGGGTGGGTCTGGATTACAAAGAACTGCCAAATGACGTGGAAACGGGCTCGACGCTTATCCTCGATGATGGCCGTATTGTGTTGGGTGTTACCGAGGTCAAGGGGAGCCGGGTGTACTGTGTGGTTGAACAGGGCGGAGTACTGTCCAATAACAAGGGTATCAACCGCAAGGGCGGCGGACTTAGCGCACCTGCCTTGACCGCGAAGGACGTGGAAGACATCAAGACCGCGGCAGCGCTTAAGGCGGACTACCTTGCCGTATCCTTCCCGCGCTCTGGTGATGATATGCGCTGGGCGCGAGACGTGATGCGGGATGCCGGCGGCAAAAGCCTGCTAATGGCAAAGATCGAGCGCTCTGAAGCGATTTTGGCATTGGATGATATTTTGGAAGCCTCCGATGCCATCATGGTTGCGCGGGGTGATCTTGCGGTAGAAGTGGGCGACGCAGTGGTGCCGGCTCTGCAGAAACGAATGATCCGCACGGCACGCGCCAACAACAAGCTCGTGGTGACCGCGACGCAGATGATGGAATCCATGATCAACAGTCCCATTCCAACCCGCGCGGAAGTGTCCGACGTCGCTAATGCGGTGCTGGATGGCACAGATGCGGTAATGCTCTCGGCGGAGTCCGCGGCGGGACAGTATCCCGTCGAATCGGTGGCAGCGATGGCTAGAGTCTGTCTCGAGGCAGAAAAAGAGTACCTGGTGAGCAGCGAACTCCGCCGCCTTCAGGGAGGCCTTCCGGAAACGATAGAGGAAGCGATTGCACGCGCGACCATGTTCACTGCGGGGGGGTTGAAAATTCGGGCCATTGCCGCGCTTACGCAGAGCGGTAGAACGGTATTGCTGATGTCGCGCAGAAGCTCCAACGTGCCTATCTTTGCGCTGAGCCCCCAAGAGGATACCCGTCGTAAAATGACGTTATTTCGTGGCGTTTATCCCGTTAAGTTCGGTGGCGGATCGAACGATCCCGAGATTATTCTGAATCATGCCGAAAACGAATTGCTCAAGCGCGGCGCCGTGCGCAACGGTGACCTGATTATCATGACTATCGGCGAGCCGGTAGGCAAAGCCGGTGGCACCAACACGATGAAGATCGTCAAGGTAGGAGAACACAAAAAGCATGAACGAATGCCGGGATCCTGAGCGCCAGGCGGGCAGGATATTTTCTGCCTTTCATTGCTGACAGCTCATCATTACGACACACGATAAACTGATTTTAACTTGGAGGAGGCTCAAATGGCACTCGTATCACTGCGTCAACTTTTGGATCATGCAGCGGAAAATGGCTATGGGCTGCCCGCTTTCAACGTAAACAACCTGGAGCAGATTCAGGCCATCATGCAGGCAGCCGACGAATGCGACAGCCCGGTAATCATGCAGGGTTCCGCCGGCGCGCGCAAATATGCGGGCGAAGCTTTTTTACGCCACCTTATCGCGGCAGCGGTGGAAGCCTATCCGCATATTCCTATCGTCATGCATCAGGATCATGGTGCGTCCCCGGCGGTATGCATTAATGCGATCCGCAGCGGCTTTTCCAGTGTCATGATGGATGGCTCGCTGGAGGCAGACGCAAAGACCCCCTCGTCCTATGAATACAACGTAGCGGTCACCGCCAAGGTGGTGGAGATGGCGCACGCGGTTGGCGTTTCCGTCGAGGGAGAGCTGGGATGCCTGGGCTCACTTGAATCGGGTATGGGAGAAGCAGAAGACGGTCATGGAGCGGAGGGTAAGCTATCTCATGATCAATTGCTTACCGATCCGGAGCAGGCTGCTGACTTTGTCAAGCAAACAGGAGTGGATGCCCTGGCGATTGCCATCGGGACTTCCCACGGCGCGTATAAATTTACCCGCAAGCCCACTGGCGACATTCTCGCCATCGAGCGCGTCAAGGAAATCCACCAGCGCATTCCCAATACGCATCTTGTCATGCACGGCTCCAGCTCCGTACCTCAGGAATGGCTTGACATCATCCGCGAATACGGCGGAGAGATGAAGGAAACCTATGGGGTACCGGTAGAGGAGATTCAGGAGGGCATCAAGCATGGGGTGCGCAAGATAAATATCGATACCGATATTCGCCTCGCCATGACCGGCGCAATCCGCCGTCATCTTGCCAAGAACAAAAGCGAATTCGACCCGCGGAAATTTCTCAAGGATGCCACCGGCGCGGCGAAAGATATTTGCAAGGCGCGTTTTGAAGCATTTGGTTGTGCCGGTCAGGCAAGCAAGATAAAGCCCGTCATGCTGGATAATATGGCCAATAAATATGCTAAAGGTGAGTTGAAAGCTGTTATCAAGTAACGCGGCAATATATTATCGATCCAGAAACACGCCCTCTTCTTTTGGGCGTGAAAGATGGAACCGATGGATAACAAGGCTATCAAGGCGGTCAGTATTGACCGCCTTTTTTGTTTGTCAGAAATGCAGGACCGCAAATGGACGAGTTCGCCGTCCGTTTCTATTTCTATTCTTTCGATATGGCTCAGGCGCCACCTGGACCCTGAGAACTCTTACCAGAACGAGTTACTTTTATCGAAATCCACCCATGCATTTGTCAATTCCAGCTTTTTCGTCAATGCCTTGCTTGCGACCCAGCCCCGAATAATACCGACTGCTTCATACTCACCTCGTTCATCGCCGGTGCCAGGCACTTCGCTCAGCAGTTGCTCAATAATTGCCGTGTCGTTCATTACGCCCAGAATATCTTGAAGCTTCGCTAAGGACTTAATGTAAGCTTTCACTTTTTTCGGGGGATAGAACCCAGCGAAAAATTCCCCTGCGTACCGTTGCTTCTTGGCGAGGATACGCACCTCATGCAATTCCGCCGGACTCAGTTTCGCCAGTTTTCTATTGTACTTCTTCAGTTGCCGGTGCCGATGCGCCAGCAATGTTCCGGCGAATTCTTTCACCGACCCGCCGAGTCCGCCAGAGCCACCAGGCCCATCAACCCCCGCCCGATTATCCAAACCCATCAGATCGGACGGAGTAACCCAGGAGTCCGCACTCAGCCATGCGCCCAGCTTCAGCATCAGCTCCGTATAATGCGCCGATTCTACCGCGTTGCGCGCCTCATCGTTGTGACGGCGGCGTATCTGCTCACATTTTTTCTGTAGCGGCAGGATGCCGGGGTGGTCGCAAAAATGCGGAAGAATATCGGCTAATGTCTCCGTCACGAATACATCCCAATCACGGGCTGGTCCAAATTGCCCGGCAAGCCACCTTAACTCTTGTGCCATCGGCGCAAACGCGGCCTTGGAAAACGCTTTGGAAAAAACGTTCAACGCCGAACGCAGTCTACGCAAAGCAACACGCATCTGGTGCAGAAATTCGATATCGCCACCGTGCAACATGCCGGCTTCGTTGCTGTGCAAATGCCCAAGGCAGTTCCAAGCGATTGCCTTGAACGCTTCATTTACACTCATTTCGGCAGCGAGCTGAACTGATGTCGCCTTAAGCGGTAGAGGCTTGATGCCGGCAAGCGCATAGCCACGCTCCGCCTTGCTCACATTTTCCAGTCTGAGGGGAATGGTATGCAGCAGATCCAGCGCAAGCTGAAACAACGGTAATGGACTGCCTGATTTCAATTCCAGTTCCATTTCGCAAAAAGGCATACTGGCGTCGCCGACGACGATCCTGCCCTGATCGAGGCAAAGCTCTGCTTCACCGCCACCGGATAAGCGCAATGTACGGACCCTACGTTTACACTCGGTGATAAACAACGGACGCATTTGCTCGCGCAGGTCGGCGTTATCGAATAACCTGATAAGAGAGGGATCAGAGATTTTGGTGAAATCAGGTTGTGGCTTCGGCACTGGAGTTTCCCACTCATATCGCTGATGCAATCCCGCTGCCACACTGCCTCCGCCCTTGATGCTCTGTACCCAGCGTCTACCGGAACGACGCAATCGGAATGCCACGTCATTACCTCTAAGATCGAAATTAGAAGTATCGTAATAAACGGTGTAAAGATTTTGCGTAACGGAAGGCGAAATACTCAGGGATTTCAATAACGGACTCCGCTGCACTCGGGCAACGCAGTTTGAGGGCAGGCGTAATTTCAGCTCGATTTCGTTAGTCATACTGTGGTTTTGCAGGTTTGCTCCATGGCGGATCTCAACCTGGCTTCGATGCCGCCAACTCCGCAAGCAGCATCTCTTGAGCACAAAGCCGCTTGCCTCTGCGGGTCATCTTGAGACGATAATTACCATCACCGTCCATGTCCCATGCCTGCCTGTTGTCCTTGAGATATATATTAAGGCCTTCGGCAAGCACCCGCTTTTTCAGTTTCGCGTCCAGAACCGGAAAGCATATCTCGATACGGCGAAAAAAATTCCGATCCATCCAGTCGCCGCTTGAAAGATAAATGGTCTGGGCGCCGCCGCTACGAAAATAGAAAATCCGGGTATGCTCGAGGAACCGTCCGATGACCGAGCGCACCCGGATGTTATCCGATAACCCCTTAATTCCAGGTCGTAGAGCGCAGACGCCACGCACGATAAGATCGATTTTCACCCCGGCACCGGAAGCGGCATACAGCGCCTTGATGATTTCCGGCTCGAGCAAGGCATTCATTTTGGCGATGATACGTGCAGGCTTCCCCGCTTTCGCATTCTGAATCTCGCTCTCGACGGCCGCCAGCATCTGGCTGTGGAAGCTAAACGGAGATTGCCACAGATGCCTTAATTTCCCTGCCTTGCCGAGGCCGGTCAACTGCGTGAATACTTCATTCACGTCCGCGCAGACGTCCTCATTGGAAGTAAATAATCCGAAATCGGTATAGAGCCGGGCAGTGCCGGCGTGGTAATTACCCGTACCCAAGTGTACGTAACGCCGCAGCTTGCCCTCCTCACGCCGAACAACCATTGCCATCTTGGCATGAGTTTTGTAGCCGACCACCCCATACACGACATGCGCGCCGACTTCCTCCAGCCGGCTGGCCCAGTTAATGTTGGCTTCCTCATCGAAACGCGCCAGCAACTCCACGGCTACCGTTACTTCCTTGCCGCTGCTGGCGGCAGCGATAAGCGCTGTCATGACTAACGAATCCGTTCCTGTACGGTATACGGTCTGTTTTATGGCCACAACGTCAGGATCAGCCGCAGCCTGCTGAATGAAATGAATTACCGGCTGAAATGATTGATACGGATGATGCAGAAGAATATCGTTCTTCCGGATCATCTGAAAAATATCCACGGCTTTTTTCTTTTGCAACGTTAGCGGCAGACCGGGAATGAACGGCGAGTATTTCAGGCCGGGACGCTCGATCTGATCGGGAACCAGCATCAACCGTACCAGATTCACTGGCCCTTCCACCTGATAAAAATCGTCTTGAGAAAGGCCAAGCTGGTCCAGCAAAAAATCCGACATGTGTTTTGGGCAATTGTCCGCCACTTCGAGCCGTACCGCGTTGCCGAAATGTCGCTGGGGCAACTCGCCCTGCAACGCGATGCGGAGGTTCTTGACTTCTTCCTCGTCCACAAACAGGTTGCTATTGCGAGTCGCGCGGAATTGATAGCAGCCGAGGACGCTCATACCGGAGAATAATTCCCCAACATGCGCATGCAAAATAGAGGACAGAAACACGAAGTTATACTCGCAGTTACTGAGCTCGGGCGGCAGCGGAATCACACGCGGCAGTACACGCGGCGCTTGCACGATAGCCGTTCCAGAGCCGCGCCCAAAGGCGTCTTTGCCTTCCAGTTCAACTGCGAAATTCAAGCTCTTGTTGAGCACGCGTGGAAACGGATGCGAGATATCAAGACCTATAGGGGTCAGAACCGGCATCATCTCACGAAAGAAATAAGCCTTGATCCAGTCGCGTTGAGCATCGTTCCACGTGGCGCGGCGCAGAAACCGGATGCCTTCGCTTGCAAGGCCCGGCAGAACATCCTGGTTCAATAACTGGTACTGTCGCGCCACGAGCGCATGTGCCTGCTCGCAAACGCGCTTGAATACCTGATGCGGTAACATCCCGTCCGGCCCGAAGCCGGGCGTGTCCAGCTTGATCTGCTCCTTTAGCCCGGCAATGCGCACCTCAAAAAATTCGTCCAAATTACTGCTGACTATGCACAGAAATTTCAAGCGTTCCAGAAGCGGCGTGTCCTTGTTTCCAGCCTGAGCAAGAACTCGCCGGTTAAACTCTATCAGGCCCAGTTCGCGGTTGAGAAATGGACTAACAGTTTGTGGATTTGTCATGAAAAAGCAGCTTCAGCCTGCGCAGGTTTGGCAGTAGTGGATAAATCGAATCTTTCACGCAAGACGTACTCCCGAATTTATTATTTCGTCGGCGGCACATAGCCCACAGGATGCTCGGCCCCTGCCCCAAAGAAATACGCCTCAAGTTGCTCAGCCAGATACTTGCGTGCCTTGATATCTGATAGATTCAAGCGATACTCATTGACCAGCATGGTTTGATGCCTGATCCATCCGGCCCAGGCCTCTTTCGATACGTTATCGAATATACGCTTCCCTAACTCCCCCGGATACGGTTGAAAATCCAATCCTTCCATTTCACGCCCAAGTTTGATGCATTTAACGAATTTTGCCATTTGAGCTCTTCTCCAGGTATGACAGCAGATAAATTTGTAAGCCGTTACATCAACCTTAACCGTACTTGCCCGTTAATCAAAGACAAGGTTCCGTGACAGTGAATTGACACAGCAGTCGATAAACTACCACTTATATATTTTTTACGAATACCTTGGAGCGGCGACGGTAGTTGTATAGACCCTGTTTTGCTTTGGGTAATTCATGGACATCAGTCTCTACGAAACCTCGCTCGACAAACCAGTGGGCAGTTCGGGTGGTGAGAACAAACAATTTTTTACTTCCCTGAGACCTCGCCTTGGCTTCAATACGCTTGAGCAACGCATCGCCACACCCCGCGCTACGATAATCCGGATGCACCGTGAGACAGGCAAGCTCGCCCGCCTTATCGTCGGGAAAAGGATAGAGCGCGGCGCAGCCGGCTATCATTCGATCGTGTTCGACCACTACGAAGCGGCCGATTTCCATCTCCAGCAATTCGCGGTTCCGTCGTACCAGTGTCCCATCAGCTTCCAGAGGCCCGATCAATTGAAGGATAGCGCCGACATCCTCTATCCTCGCATCCCGTAAATTTTGCAATGGGCCATCAGATATCATGCTTCCTATCCCGCCGTGCGTAAATAGCTCCTGTAATATTGCACCATCCACATGCCGACTGATGAGGTGAACGCGGGATACACCCCCTTCACAAGCCCGTACCGCAAACGGCAGATACAACCGGACATCGTCCGATAGCCTGGGAGGCCCGTCGGCAGCACGCGCCAGGAGCGCCTTGCACTCGGCCACAGTCAGTTCACGCGGCAGCAACGCCTCTGACGTATCAGGAGATTCTTTTTCTATGCTTTCGGCATCCATCAGAAAAATCAGTTTTTCTGCTTTGAGCGCAATCGCTGCTTCTGCCGCAACATTTTCCAGCGTTAGGTTAAAAATCTCGCCCGTAGGTGAATACCCCAATGGTGAAAGCAGCGTCAACTCCCCTTGTTCCAACCGCGAACGGATAGCCGCGGTATCCACCCTCCGCACCTCGCCGGTATGCATCAGATCAATACCTTCTATTACGCCGATCGGACGTGCGGTGACGAAATTTCCGCTGGCGACACGAATAGCGGCATTGGCCATAGGCGAATTGGGCAAGCCCATTGACAACAGCGCCTCAATTTCAACCCGGACCCGTCCTATTGATTCCTTTACGCACTGCAGCGCCGCGCCGTCGGTAACGCGCATCCCCCTGACATAGATCGTCTGCAGGTTATTTTCATTCAGCCGCGATTCGATCTGGGGGCGCGCACCATGGACCAGTACCAGGCGTACGCCCAGGCTTGCCAGCAAATTTAGGTCATGAACAAGTTCGACAAACTTGCCGTCAGCCACGACCTCGCCACCAAAGGCAACAACAAAGATTTTATGGCGGAAAGCATTAACGTAGGGCGCTACCGATCGGAACCAGCTTACAAAATCCGTGTCTAGCCTCATGTTGGAGATGCGCTGTTCATACTATGTAATAAAAAGAGGAAGCCAGCATTGCGCTAACCTTACGGTTCAATGCTCGAACAAAGCCTCAAAACCGAATGTGCATGTTGATGCGGATGCTACCATTGAATCCCGGAAATCAATAATCACCCCACAGTGCCTGTATTGCTGCAACTGCCGCTAATGCAGCGGTTTCGGTACGAAGTATGCGCGCGCCTAGCCGTAACGGAACAAATCCAGCCACCAAGGCCGCAGCCTCTTCCTCCGCGGCAAACCCCCCTTCGGGCCCGACCAGTAGCGTTAGAGGAGCGGCCACGGGAAATGCGGGAAGATCGCGCAAACCTTTTTTTGCCGCGGGCGAGAGAATAAAACATGAGCCAGGAGGATTATCGTCGCTTAAATTCTTGCGCTCACTAACTTGATTGTCCAGCCATTTGGATATCGATATCAACGGCATCATTGGCGGAACGCGGTTTCTACCGCACTGCTCACAAGCGGCAATAATAACTTGTTGCCAGTGCTTCATGCGTTTTTCCGCGCGCTCGTCTGATAGTTTCACCAGTCCCCGTTTTGCAGCCAGAGGCTGAATGCGTCTTACTCCCAACTCCACCCCCTTCTGGACAATCCAGTCCATTTTCTCGCTGGCGCACACTGTTTGCGCTAGCGTGATGTCGAGTCGCGACTCGCGCTCGATATCAAGGTACTTTTCGACCACAACCGCAACGCCGCTTTTATTGATAAGCTCAATAGTCGCCCAATATTCGCCGCCGTTGCCGTTGAATAAAATCAATTCATCCCCTTGCTGGAGCCTTAACACGCGGGAGGCATGATGCGCCGCAACCACCGACAGTTCGATGACCTGGCCTATGCTGATTCTTTCTGGTGAAAAAAAACGGGGGAATGTCATCGCTTAGCAGGAGTGAGCGGGAAGAAACCAATGATCAGGCCATGATAATATAATGGCGCATCAATAAACTTGTATTTCGCAGGAGGATATTGTTCGAAGATTTACCTTTTATATAAAACACGTTCGGCAGGCTAAATTACATTCAGTGCTGGTACCGTTGCTTTTGGACGTGCAGCGAGATCAAATTCATTTTGTTATTAATTCCGGAGAGAAAACATGGCGAGCCTGGAAACACCTGTTTGCGATTTCGGCTGGAAGGCCGCGGATTTCGACTTGCAGGGGGTGGACGGAAAACGGTACAACCTCGCATCCGTAAAAGGTGAAAGAGGATTGGTTGTGATGTTTATCTGCAACCATTGTCCTTATGTAAAAGCGATTCGAGATCGCCTTGTCCGGGATGCGGCGGAACTACGCCCACACGGTATAGGCGCTATTGCCATCATGTCGAACGATCCGGCCGACTACCCGGAGGACTCATTCGACAATATGGCACGGATAGCAAGGGAATGCGATTTTTCTTTTCCCTATGTTTGGGACGAAACCCAGGAAGTGGCAAAAGCGTACGGAGCGGTCTGCACACCCGACTTCTTCGGCTTGAATGACCGGCTCGAATTGCAGTACCGCGGCCGATTGGACGCATCCCGCAAGGAAGCCGCTCCTCTCGGTGTGCGACGCGAGCTCTTCGAAGGAATGCTCGAGGTTGCCCGAACCGGCAAGGGGCCACGCGAACAGATCCCCAGCATCGGGTGTTCGATCAAGTGGCGGACGGAATAACCGGTGCTCAGCGCGGTCATTGCTGCGATTAAAGCGGTCGCTCAGCAGGAAATACTGCCGCGCTATTTGAAGGTGGCACGGCAACGCAAAGCGGATGGCAGCCTGTTTACCGAAGCAGATCTCGTCACGCAGGAAACATTGTCGAAGGAATTACGAAAGATTTATCCGGGCCCCGTGGTTGGGGAAGAAATGGCGGAACGCGAACAGATTGATCGCTGGCAGGCGGGGGATGCCGGACTATGGTGCATGGATCCGATAGACGGCACTTCGAATTTTGTCAACGGACTGCCCTATTTCGCGGTTTCCGTGGCCCTGATGCGCCATGGCAGGAGCGTGCTCGGCGCGGTTTATAATCCTGTTTCAGACGAAATGTTCTATGCCGAACAAGGCAAAGGAGCCTACCTGAACGGTGAAAAACTGCCGATCAAGGAGCATGTCCCAGCTTTGCGCGGAGCGATGGCGAACGTTGATTTGAAGCGGCTTACACCCAAGCTCGCGGAAAGCGTCTGCTCCTTACGCCCTTTTTCTTCCTATCGGAATTACGGCGCCTGCTCGCTGGAATGGTGTTACACGGCTGCCGGCCGGTTCGACCTGTACCTGCATGGCGGCCAAAAACTGTGGGACTACGCAGCAGGCAGTCTTATTCTGCAAGAGGCAGGGGGACATATGTGCGGTCTTGATAAGGATGATTTCTGGGCTGAACCACTCTGGCAGCGCTCGGCCGTCGCTGCGCTTGACCCGGGCCTGTTCATCCAGTGGCGGGACTGGGTACGGGCGCATCGGTAGGTTGATCACAATATCTCAGTCTTTGGTTCGGTCGGTTGGGGCCGCCGGACTTTCGTTGAATTTGAGGCTACGAGATCTGCATCCCTTACCCAGTGGATTCAGCTCGAGTTTTCTGGGGGAAGTTAGCCTGCCCGTTCGGCGGTCAGCCACGCTTGACGGTATCGGCGGAGCAAATACAAAGAAGGCAGTTAGATATATTGATACGTTCTTCCTCCACACATGTCACAACATGTTGTAGCCGTAGCAAATCATGGATATAGTGGCACAACTCGATCTCTGCCACCTGCGTTCTGTGCTCCTGTAATCATTCGGGTGATCCGAGTATGGAGACGCCTTTATTTCAAGGGCTAATCTTTCTCGCACACCAGCCGTAATTGATTGAAATGAGGTAATTCATGCTGGCTCCCAACTCTGTTGGCTCGACGCCACTCTCAGAAACATTCATAGAAACATTCGTTGGATTCTTGATCTATTTATTGAAGACTTGTAGCGATCAGCTGCAGCAAGATCCGCGCCCAAGAGAAATGCTAATGCAGAGAAAGGAAATTTTATATGCGTGATGTAAGCAAAGTTACGGCAACGAAAAATCTATTGGCCCTCATGATCTCTTCGGCACTCATTGGTACCGGTGCAGCAGGCTGCGATAAATCAGAGAATGTCCAAACCCTGATTTCCGACGCCAGACAGTACCAGGAACAAGGAGACAACAAGGCTGCCATTATCCAGCTTAAGAACGCGTTGCAGAAAAATCCGGATGATCCGGAAGCGCGGTACCTACTGGGTACGGCCTACAACAAGACCGGGGACTTGCGATCGGCCGAGAAAGAGCTGCAAAAGGCTTTAAACCTGGGAATGAGCCCTGCAACGGTAATGCCCGAGTTGGGACAAACTTTGTTTAACCTGGATGAATTCCAGCAGGTGTTAGACAAGACGAGACAGCTTTCAGAAGACAAGCCTTCACCCGAAATTTTAGCATTGCGGGGAAACGCATCACTTGCGCTCGGTAAGGTTAACGATGCCACGCGTTGCGCCATAGAAAAAGGTTACCGAAACAGTTTTGCAGTTAACGTTGTGCCATAAGGAAAGGAATTCATTTTAGTGCATCGAAGATGAT